>NZ_JBHSLL010000006.1:0-38992 GCF_042656785.1 Aquamicrobium segne | reverse complement strand
TAGCGCCAGGTTGCCGATTCCTTCCACGGCTTGCGCCTTGTGCGCCATCGTTCGGAAACGGAAACGTCAAGTTTGCGGTCGCGCGACTGCCGCTCCCAGACAGGCTCCGAAAGCTCAAATCCGACAAGGCTTGCGACTTCCAGCATGGCCTCGACGAAACGCACGCCATGCAGATGCTCGACGAGGTTAAAGACGTCGCCCTTGTCATCGCCGAGTGGGTCGAACCAGCCTTTGCCGTCATGGATAACGATGATGATCTCGGAGCCCCGGCGATATTTCATCGCCTTTCGCGTGCTTTCCTTGAGGTCGAGCGCGAACCCTGCCTCTTCCAACACTGCGCTGCAGGGCACCTGTGCCCGCAGCTCTTCCAGATCTGCTTTTTCCATTCTTTCCGCCTGCACGTCCCGCGCTCCTTTTAGCCGATTCCCGATCCAAAACCCTTGGGTTGCGGATATCGGAGGCCGCGAAGAGCAAGGCGGGCAAGGGCATGGCGGTCAACCCGGCATTTCTTCTGGGGCTATCTTCGGACCGCCGTGGCGTCAGCTTCCCTTGAGCGCCGAAGCGCGCAAGCGGCAACGACATAGATGCAGAGCGGGTACGCCGCGCAAGCATTCCACGTGAGGGGTGGGTCGCCGAACCGCACGACGCGCCGATCTCCGAGCTGCGCGCCCGACAGGACCAGCTGGCCTGGGGCGAGGGTGGGCACTAGAGCAGCGGGCGTTCTGACGAACGCTGTTCTGCAAAAAGAAGGGCCGGCACCGCGTCCTGCGATGCCGGGCCTTTTATTTTCAGGCTATGTCGCCTCTCAGCGGCGGGCGAACAGCGCCCAGAAGGGCGGAATCAGCGAGGCGGCGCGCCCGGCCTTGACGATGTCGGGCACGATGAACGGCACGACGCCGAACTGCCATTCCTGCTCGGTGCCGATCAGATAAAACCCGAGAGGCCGTGCGGTTCGCCTTGAAGCCGATGCAATCAATGATTAATATGCAATCATCGATGTACGAGGTGCCCATGGCCAGCATGACGATCAGAAATCTCGATGAGCAGTTGAAGAATCGTCTGCGCATGCGCGCGGCGTCGCGCGGTCGCTCGATGGAAGATGAAGCGAGAGATATTCTCCGCGCAGCGCTTGCGACTGAGCCCCGACCGCAACAGGGGAACCTGGCGGCGCGGATTCGCAGTCGGATGGC
Organism: Aquamicrobium segne; assembly: GCF_042656785.1. Classification (NCBI taxonomy): domain Bacteria; kingdom Pseudomonadati; phylum Pseudomonadota; class Alphaproteobacteria; order Hyphomicrobiales; family Phyllobacteriaceae; genus Aquamicrobium; species Aquamicrobium segne. The sequence continues at coordinate 37,802 of NZ_JBHSLL010000006.1, read as the reverse complement.
CGTGTTCGGAGGCATAGAGCTGGAGATTCCGGCGCGCGAGCCCATTCGTGATCCGGCCGATCTCGGCCAATGATCGTCCTCGACACCAACGTCATTTCCGAGCTTTTTCTGCTCCGGCCTAGCAGCGCCGTCGAATCCTGGGTAGCCGACCAGCCGACCGCATCGCTTTTCACGACCACAGTGACCGAGGCGGAGATTCTCTATGGAGTGCGTCTGTTGCCCGATGGAAAGCGCAGGCGCGATCTTCTGGCTGCGATTGAACCGATCTTCTGGGAGGATTTCGCGGGTCGCGTGCTGCCCTTCGATCGCGAGGCGGCAGATGCCTATGCCACACTTGCCGTAGAACGCCGGCAAAGTGGCCGCCCCATCAGTCAGTTCGATGCGCAGATTGCTGGGATCGCCTTATCTCGGGGTGCAGCTGTTGCAACGCGTAACGTTGCCGATTTCGAGGGGATAGGGCTGACGATCATCGATCCGTGGACCTATGGAGGGTGAGACGAAGCGCACCTGATGCGAAACCGTGCAGCCTGTATGACACTTATTTTCTCTGGCCGCTCCGTTGCTCCTCGGCGGCGACCAAATCCCGCAAAACGGCTAGGTCCATTGCTACGGTAGGAGAGAGGCGAGCTACTTCCGCTGCCACCTTGACCCAATGAAAAAACTCCTCCCGATCGCCTCCGTGGCGACTACGAGTCGCACGGCGCTGCGCCTCATAATAGGCCCAGACGTCCTCAGCGGCGAGGAGATATAGCGCGTCTTCTCGCCAGCGATTGCGACGGTCGCGCCGCTGGCGCCTCCAGCGTTTAATCGCCTCCAGCATTTCCTCTCAATCCCTCCACTGCGTCAGGGGCGGCGGGCCGAATAGGCGAAGACCAGCTAGTTTCAGCTGCGCCAAGAGTCGCCCCTTTTGAAACGTCCCGGTCACCATTGTAATCACCCTTGGAGATCATGTAAGTGGGGATTGGAGAATGGGAAACCAGCTGAGGTGCCAAGGTGAACGAAACCACCGTCAATGACACTGACAGGCTTATTCAACTGACCACCGATATCGTGTCGGCGTATGTTTCGAACAATCCTGTTCCTGTCGGGGACCTTCCCCAGTTCATCGCCGATATACATCACGTCCTGCAGAAGCAAATCGCTCCAGCAGTGTTGAAATCGGACACCCCCCAGAAACCGGCCGTTCCGATCAGGAAGTCGGTCAACCCCGATTACATTATCTGCCTCGAGGACGGGAAAAAGTTCAAATCACTGAAGCGGCATCTTGCAACCAGTCACGGCCTCACACCGAGCGATTATCATGAGAAATGGGGTCTCCCAGCAGACTACCCTATGGTTGCCCCAGCCTATTCGTCGGCGCGCTCGGCCCTGGCGAAGGCCACAGGCCTCGGGCGCAAAACCAAAACTGATGAACCAGCGCCCGCAGCACCTGCGAGACGAAAAAAACTCGGTCTAAAATTCTCCTGACAGCGAAAGACCAGCAGATTCTATGAGATAGGGTGACTTCGGGACAACGCCTGCGTACGAAAAGAACTCGCTATCGAAAATGGGAGAATCCGTTTTCGAGGTGCAACGATCTACTCAATTTCGAGGCGATGAACCATGCTGGCTGATTTCCCTATCACGGTCCTCTATGCTCAGGTGGTGGTTCACACGGAGGACCGTGCCGCCTACGGTCTTCTATGGACCGACGATCACGTCAGCCAGGGGTTCGCCTGGTCACCAGGATATGTGAGCTTCGGTGTGCCCGACCATGACGGTGAGGTTTTGGTAGGCGTAGAGATGGGGGAGGGCGACAACTTCCACTCTGAGGCCCTTTGGGCGGTCCAAGTGCCTTTCTCCGTAAAGGGGTCTGTGCAGATTGGTACCCTCTTCGACACTCAAAGCGTCAATGTGCCCGAGGGAAGCTACAATCTCATTTATCAGGGATTAGTCGGAACCGATGATTATTCATACATCCTGCGTCTGAGCTTTTCGCAGAGCGACGCTCCGCAATTTCGTATCCTGAAGAAGGGCGGAGAGATCACCACAGATATAGTCCTGCGCCGCGATGCCGACCCGGCGCAGTAGGGGGCCGCGGATGATGCGGTATTGCATAGCTTTGCGCATTGGTCACAACGCGCTACTAGGTCTCCCAGTGGGCAAGCATATTTTGGGTGCTGTTCAACTTCGTTAGCGAAAATCGCGTGTCTTCACTTTGATTCCATCTGGGCGGTCGTAGTCATCGGCCAGGTTCGCTGGCCTGGTCAGACCCCGCGGATCAGGTGCCGGCGAAAAGTGCTGGAGCTCGTAGCCGCGACCATGTGACAGCGGAAATTGCATTTCACGTGCGCCGACGCTGGCCAGTTCCGCCGAAAGGTCGAACAGTTCATGGGCGACAACGTGGACGACATCACCCTCTCGCTGCACCCTGCCCTTTACTCCGATCATCCCCGAGCCAAGCACGATACGGCGATGTTTTTCGAAGACCTTGGTCCAGACGACAAGATTGGCCACAGCCGTCTCATCCTCAAGCGTGATGAACATCACGCCTTTCGCCGATCCGGGGCGCTGGCGCACCAACACCAACCCGGCGACATGGACCCAGCGTCGGTCACGGCAAGCGGTCGCCTCTGCGCAAGTCATGATACGCCGGCGGGCCAGATCCGACCGCAGGAATGAAACGGGATGTTGGCGCAGGGTCAATCCGAGATGACCATAGTCCTCCACGACCTCCTTTCCGGCCGCCATGGGGCGAAGCACGGTGATTGGCTCCCTCTGCTCGGGCAGGATCTCGGTTTCCAGCCGCGCGGCGGCCGCGAAAAGAGGCAAGGGTTCATCCCTCAGCGCCTTGATGGCCCAAAGCGCCTCGCGTCGCTCGAGGCCGAGCGCAGCCCGGAATGCATCGGCTTCGGCGAGTTCGACCATTGCGGCGGCGGGGATGCCAGCACGGCGCCAGAGGTCGTCGACCGAGGCAAAGGAACGGTCTCCGCGGCACGATACAAGGCGCGCCGCTTCAGCGTTCCCGAGCCCCTTGACCATTCGCAGACCGAGGCGGACCGCGAGACGACCATCATCGGCGTCCGTTGGTTCGAGGGTACAATCCCAGCGTGATGCGTTGACGCAAACCGGCCGCACCTCGACCCCATGTTCACGAGCGTCACGCACGATCTGGGCCGGCGCGTAAAACCCCATGGGCTGGGCGTTGAGCAGCGCGCAGCAGAAAGCGTCGGGGTGCCAGCATTTCATCCAGGAGGAAGCGTAAGCGATGAGCGCGAACGATGCGGCATGGCTTTCCGGGAAGCCGTAGGATCCAAAACCTTCGAGCTGGCGGAAAATTTGCTCAGCGAACTCAGGCGTATAGCCGTTCGCAACCATGCCGGAGATCAGTTTCTGTCCGAAGGACGAGATGGTGCCTGTGTGTTTGAAGGTCGCCATCGCGCGACGAAGCTGATCTGCTTCGCCAGCGGAGAATCCCGCACACTCAATCGCGACCCTCATTGCCTGCTCTTGAAAAAGCGGCACCCCCAATGTCTTTCCGAGCACCGCCTCAAGTTCGGGCTTCGGATAGGTGACGTCCTCCTTGCCCTCGCGTCGGCGCAAATAGGGATGAACCATATCTCCCTGGATCGGGCCGGGACGGACGATCGCGACCTGAATGACCAGATCGTAGAAGGTTCGTGGTTTGATGCGCGGCAGCATCGCCATCTGAGCGCGGGATTCGATCTGAAAGGTACCCAGCGTATCGGCCTTGCGGATCATCGCGTAGGTGCGTGGATCCTCGGCCGGGATGGAAGCCAGATCGAGTCTTATGTCCTTATGGTCGGCGAGAAGATCGAGGGCACGGCGCATGCAAGAGAGCATGCCCAGCGCCAGGACGTCGACCTTCATAAATTTCAGGACATCGATGTCGTCCTTGTCCCATTCGATCACTTGCCGGTCTTCCATGGCGGCAGGCTCGATTGGCACCAACTCGTCGAGCCGGTCACGGGTTAGCACGAACCCTCCGGGGTGCTGGGAAAGATGGCGCGGCGTGCCGACAAGCTGGTGTGCGATCTCCAGTGCCAGCCTCAGGCGACGGTCATTCGTGTTGAGGTTAAGACCTTCGGCGTGTTTCTGCTCGACGCCTTCCGACCATCCCCAGACCTGCGAAGATAGGGCTTTGGTCAGGTCCCCCGGCAGACCGAGTGCCTTGCCGACGTCGCGCAGAGCACCCTTTGCGCGGTAGCGAATGACGGTTGCGCACAATGCCGCCCTCTCGCGGCCATAGGTCTCGTAAACCCACTGGATGACCTCTTCGCGCCGCTCATGTTCGAAATCCACATCGATGTCAGGCGGCTCGCGCCGCTCTTCGGATACGAAGCGTTCAAAAAGTAGATCGTTGCGATCAGGATCGACCGAGGTCACATCGAGCACGAAGCACACGGCGGAATTGGCGGCCGAGCCCCTGCCCTGGCACAGGATGCCCTTTGAGCGCGCAAACCGCACGATGGCGTTCACGGTGAGGAAATAAGGAGCATAGTCAAGCTTTTCGATCAGAGACAGTTCATGCTGAAGATTGTCCCGGACCTTGTCGGGTAGACCTTCGGGATAGCGCTCTGCGGCTCCCTCCCAGGTCAGCTTTTCAAGTGCTTGCTGTGGCGTCAGCTTGGGATAGAGCTTTTCCTCCGGATATTGATAGGCGAGCTCATCGAGAGAAAACCGGCAGCGCTCCATGATCTCAATCGTCCGGGCGAGGGCTTCGGGGTAGCGGCCGAAGAGCCGGTGCATTTCCGCGGAAGTCTTGAGGTAGCGGTCGGCGAACCGCTCCCGGCGGCGCCCGAGCTCGTCGATGGTCACGTTGTGCCTGATGGCCGTCACCACGTCCTGCATGAGCTGGCGGGCCGGCTCATGGAAAAGCACGTCATTGGTGACGACGGTGGGAACGCGGCTTGCTGCCGCCATGTTCGAAAGCTCCCAGAGGCGAAGCTGATCATTGGGCCGCCGGCGCAGCGTCAGCGCCATATAGGCGCGATCGCCGAACGTATCGCGCAGACGGCGCAGCTGCTGCGCGCAGGTCTCGTCAGCAACGTCAGGCAAGAGGATGGCGAGCAGCCCCTCGCCATAGGCGACGACGTCGGCCCATTCGAGATGGCACTTGCCCTTGCCAGCCCGCTTCTTGCCGAGGGAAAGCAGGCGGCACAGCCGCGCATAGGCGGGACGGTCAGTGGGATAGACCAGGATCGACATGCCGTCGACGAGATCGAGCCGGCACCCCACCACGAGGCGAACCCCGGTGGTCCTGGCCGCTCCGTAGGCCCGGACGATGCCGGCGAGAGAATTGCGATCGACGATGCCGAGCGCCTCGGTGCCCGTCGCGGCGGCCTGGGCGAACAGTTCCTCGCAGCTGCTCGCCCCGCGCAGGAACGAGAAGTGCGAGGTCACCTGCAATTCGGCATAGCGGGGCGCGCTCATCCGAAGATCCCGTGTAGATACCAGCGTTGGCTGCCGGACTCGGCGTGCTCACCATCGCCGGATCGGAACAGCCAGTAGCGTTCGCCCGTCTCGTCCTCGACGCGGAAATAATCCCTGACCGTGGTCAGCTCGGCGTCGCGCTTCCACCATTCCCCCCGGATGCGCTCGGGACCGTCGGCGCGGCGCACGCGCCGGCGCACGCCGCGCCAGGTGAACCAGACCGGCGGATTGTCGGGGAGGAGCGCCATGGTCTCGATCGGCTCGGGTCGGGCCAGCAGCCGCGGCGGGCGCGGCCAGTCGCCGTCCCAGGTCGCGCCGGTCTCGGGCGCGAGCGGGGACACGCGCGCTACCGAACGCTCGGGCACGTCGCTCTGAACCGGCACGAAACGGCAGAGGCGGCTTTCGCCCACCCTGTTGGCCAGCACGTCGATCAGGTCCGAGACGTCGGCCTCGGGGGCATCGACGAGGGAGGAGATGGCCTGCTTCTCGCGCAGCGGTTCGGCCTCGATCGCGACCAGCACCATGATCTCGATGCCGTAGCCCGGATCGACGGTTTCGATCTTGTCGCACAGCAGGCGGGTGAGGCGCCTGGGATCGCGGACCGGCTGGGCCGTCCCGACGCGGATGAACTGCAAGGTGTTGTCGACGCGATGAAACAGAAGATCGAGCCGGCGTGCGCCGAGCCCACGCTGTTCGAGCTCGCGACACAGGGCATCGACCAGCTTACCCGTATAGCGGGCCATGGTCTCAGCGGCGCCGATTGGCTCGCCGAAGACACGGCGCACCTCGACCAGCTCGGGCGAGCGAACCGGATCCACGGGTTCGCCGATATGCCCAAGGGCCTGGTCGAGACGCCGGCCGATCTCCGGGCCGAAGCGCAGGGCGAGCGGCGCGCGCGGCTGATCGATCAGGTCGCCGACGGACTCGAAGCCGAGCGTGTGCAGGCCTGCGACCGTCTCTGCTTCAAGCCGCAGGGCGAACAGCGGAAGGGGCCGCAGCGCGGTTTCGGCCGCGCCGGGGGGAACGATCGCAATGCGCCGGCGCAGGAAGCGTGCCGCGGCGTGCGCGGCGCCCCACGTGTCGGCCACGGCGGCGCGGGCTTCGACGCCGGACTGCGCGAATTTCTGCACCATCATTTCGAGCATGGCTGTTTCGCCCCCATGAAGATGATCGGCGCCGGTGGTGTCGATCACCAGCCCGTCCGGAGGATCGGCGGCAACGACCGGCGAGATCCGCTGCAGCGCCCAGAGGGCCAGCCTGTCGAGACCTTCGCTGTCGGCCGCGGGATCGGCATCGAGGACCACGAGTCCCGGGACAAGCGCCTGGGCCTTGGCGACGGCCATGCCGATGCTGACGCCCAGTGCCTGCGCGTTCGCATCGAGCGCGGTGACCGATCTGCGTCGGCCGATGCGGCCGGCAAGGACGAGCGGAGCCTCAGGCGGAGGCGATGCGTCGCCCAACTTCCTTCTGAGGCGATCGGTAGGCCACCTCGGAAGGAAGAGCGATACGACCCTTGACATCGCAAGCCTCCACTTCAAAATCCGCACTTTCCCCGGCCCTGGCCCTGATCAGCTCAAGCAGCCAGCGCGCCCGGCCGAGACCGGGGACCGGCAGGGGCTCGGAGGGCAGGACCGATACGCGCCAGCGCGTGGAACTTGCGGTCGGCTGCCCGAAATCTCCCGCTTCGCTCTGGCGCCGCCAGCGGCGTATGGCGAGCCCGATGGTCCCCGCGCCTTCGGCGGCGAGCTGCAACCGCCGCGAGGCTGTCATCGACAGATGCGCGGTCTCGGCGACGACGGCGCCAAGACCGCGATGACGCAGGCCCTCCTCAAAACATGCCAGCACTGATTTCTCGTCGCTGACTTCGGCATGAATGACGCGATCAGGCACAAGGCCCGCCTGCGCGAGTGCCGGGGCAAAGAGGTCCGCCCGGGTTACGATCCACAGCACTTTCCCTTTCGTTCGGGCGGCGACCCCGGCGGCAAAGAGCGCCGCCGCCGCACCATCGATGGCGCCATTGCCGCCGCCCGCGACCTCATGCAGCGCCCCCAGCGCCAGCCCTCCTCTCGACAGCTTCCGGTCGATTTCGGCGAGGCCGAACGGCAGGACCTCGCGCGCACGGCCGGAACCGCCCTCCAGGTGCGCGATGCGCTCCCGAAGTTCGGTAATAGCGGGCCTGTCCACGCGATGCGGCATGGTGAAAAGGGTCTCCAAAGGGCTTTCCAACGCGCCGGGGCGCTGTTATGTTCATTATTTGTTCCGTTTCCGAAAATGAGTCAATCGGACTCTCGTGAGAGTCTTTCCGATGCGGATGGGGACGTAACGGCAAGCAACGTCGAAGTATCGGCCGATTGTCGTTGATTCGCATATGGATAGGAGGCGGACGGGGATGAGCGCGGCGCATCTGGAAAAATTAAACGAGGGTCAACATGCCGCGGTCGTGCATGGCATCGGGCTGCCCGATGGCAAGGTGGGTGGTCCGCTTCTGATCATCGCGGGCGCGGGATCGGGCAAGACCAACACGCTGGCGCATCGGGTGGCGCAGCTCGTCATTTCCGGCGCCGATCCGCGCCGCATCCTGCTTATGACGTTTTCGCGCCGCGCTGCCGCCGAGATGGGCAAGCGGGTGGAGCGGATCTGCGCAAAGGGTCTGGGTGACAAGGGGGGTATTCTGACCGATGCGCTGGCCTGGTCGGGCACGTTCCATGGGATCGGCGCGCGGATCTTGCGTGAATATTCCATCGAGCTTGGTCTCGATCAGCAATTCACGATTCATGACCGCGAGGATTCCGCCGACCTAATGAATCTTGTTCGCCACGATCTCGGCTTCTCGAAGATGGAAAGCCGGTTTCCGACCAAGGGAACGTGCCTGTCAATCTACTCGCGCGCCGTTAACGCCGAAGCTCCGCTCGAAGACATTCTGCGGACCAACTACCCCTGGTGCGCCGGCTGGTATACGGAATTGCGGGAACTCTTCGCAGCCTATGTCGAGGCCAAGCAGATCCAGAACGTCCTCGATTACGACGATCTGCTGCTCTATTGGGCGCAGGCCATGAGCGATACGGCGCTCGCCGACGAGATCGGCGGCAAGTGGGATCATGTCCTTGTCGATGAGTATCAAGACACCAACCGCCTGCAGGCGACCATCCTGACGGGCCTGAAGCCGGCCGGACGCGGTCTCACCGTCATCGGTGATGACGCGCAGGCGATCTACTCCTTCCGAGCCGCCACCGTGCGGAACATCCTCGACTTCCCGAAAGAATTCTCGCCGGCGGCCGAAATCATCACGCTCGATCGCAACTACCGCTCGACCGAGCCGATCCTTGCCGCGGCAAACGAGGTGATCGGGCTCGCGCGCGAGCGTTTCACCAAGAATCTCTGGACCGATCGTGCCTCCAACGAGAGACCACGCCTCGTCACCGTGCGCGATGAAGCCGATCAGGCCAAGTTCGTTGCCGACGAGGTGCTGGAGAACCGGGAGGTCGGCATGCGGCTCAAGGACCAAGCGGTTCTGTTCCGGACAAGCCATCATAGCGGTCCGCTCGAGGTGGAGCTGACGCGGCGCAATATCCCCTTCGTCAAGTTCGGCGGGCTGAAATTCCTCGACAGTGCGCACGTCAAGGACATGCTGGCGGCGCTGCGCTTTGCCCAGAACATGCGGGATCGGGTCGCGGGCTTCCGGCTGATGCAGCTTCTCTCCGGCGTCGGTCCGGCCACGGCACAGACCGCGCTCGATGCCGTGGCCGACAGCGCCGATCCGATTGACACGCTCGACCAGCTTCCTTGCCCGGCCCGCGCCCAGGCCGATTGACCGGGTCTCGTCGAATTGCTCGCCGGGTTGCGGTCGGGCGCATCAGGATGGCCAGCCGAGATCGGACAGGTACGGGCCTGGTATGAACCGCATCTTGAGCGGATACACGAGGATTTCGAGATGCGCCGGGCCGATCTGCTCCAGCTCGAGGACATCGCCGCCGGATACCCCACCCGCGAACGCTTCCTGACCGAACTCACCCTCGATCCTCCGGACGCAACCTCGGGACAGGCAGGCGTGCCGCTTCTCGACGAGGACTATGTGATCCTCTCGACCATCCATTCGGCCAAGGGTCAGGAATGGCGGTCGGTCTTCGTGCTCAACACGGTCGATGGCTGCATTCCCTCCGATCTCGGCGCGGGGACGACGGACGAGATCGAGGAGGAGCGCCGCCTGCTCTATGTCGCGATGACCCGTGCGAAAGACAGCCTCAACCTCGTCGTGCCGCAGCGCTTCTTCACCCACGGCCAGTCCGCGACTGGCGACCGTCATGTCTATGCCTCGCGAACCCGGTTCATTCCGGCTAATCTGGTCGGGCTGTTCGAGTGCCGTGCCTGGCCTGTGGCCGCACCGGGCGCCGCCCCAAGCGTCGGGCCGCGGCGGGTGCGCCTCGATGTCGGCGCCAGGATGCGCGGCATGTGGCGCTAGAAGGAAGAAACCCCGTTGTGCAATCTCTACAATCTGACGACGACGCGCGACGCCGTCCTGGAGTTCACCAAGGCCTTGGCCGACAAGGCTGGCTGGAACGAGCCCTCGCTCGACGTCTATCCCAATACCCTCGCCCCTATCGTCAGGGTCGGCGCCGACGGCCAGCGTGAGATCGCCAACGCGACCTGGGGCATGCCGACCCCGCCGGCCTATATCAAGGGCAACTACGATCCGGGCGTCACAAACATCCGGAACGTCAATTCACCTCACTGGCGCCGATGGCTCGGCCCGACCAGCCGGTGCGTGGTCCCCTTCACATCGTTCGCCGAGCCGGACCCGGCAAGCAAGGTTCCGGGAGGGCGCGTTCCCAATGCCTGGTTCGCCCGCGATGCCGATCGGCCGCTGATGTTCTTCGCGGGTTTCTGGACGCCATGGAAAGGGGTCAAGAAGGTTCGCGACGGCGAGAGGGAGTTCGAACTCTACGGCTTCCTGACGACCGCGCCCAACGAGATCGTTGCCCCGATTCATCAAAAGGCCATGCCCGCGATCCTAACCACGCTGGAAGAGGTCGATCTGTGGCTCACCGCCGAATGGGACGAGGTCAAGCATCTTCAGCGGCCGTTGCCCGGCAACATGCTGGTCGTCGTGGAGCCGCCGACGAAACCGAAGGATGATCTTCTGCTCTAGGAGCGGTCCGATCATGACGACACGGACAATGGAACGGGTGGGCGAGCGCGGGGCTGAAAACGATGGCGCCTACGATGCTCGGGAGGCTCGCGTCCGCAAGATTCTTCACGTGGACATGGATGCGTTCTACGCCTCTGTCGAGCAGCGCGACAATCCCGAGCTCAGAGGTAAGCCGGTCGCCGTCGGCGGATCGGCCGCACGCGGCGTCGTGGCTGCGGCCAGCTACGAGGCGCGCGCCTTTGGTGTCCGGCCCGCTCTGTCCTCGGTGACCGCGAAGCGCCGCTGCCCAGACCTCATATTCGTCAAGCCGCGTTTCGAGGTCTATCGCGCCGTCTCGGCGCAGATCCGCGAGATCTTCGCCGAGCACACCGATCTGATCGAGCCGCTGTCGCTCGACGAAGCCTATCTCGACGTCACCGAGAACAAGCAGAACATCGCCATCGCGACCGACATCGCGACGATGATCCGGGTGCGCATCAAGGCGGTCACAGGTCTCAATGCCTCGGCCGGGATTTCCTATTGCAAGTTCCTGGCGAAAATGGCGAGCGACCTCAATAAGCCCAACGGTCAGGCGGTGATCACACCGGCCAAAGGACCGCAATTCGTAGCCGAACTGCCGGTCAAGAAATTCCACGGGGTGGGACCTGCCACGGCCGCAAAGATGGAGTGTCTCGGCATTTTGACAGGCGCTGACCTGCGGGGAAAGCCGCGTGATTTCCTCGAGCACCATTTCGGCAAGTCGGGCAGCTGGTACTACCAAATCTCTCGCGGGATCGATGAGAGACAAGTCCGACCGAACCGGGAGCGGAAATCGTTAGGTACCGAGGACACCTTTGCGGAGGACATCTACGAGCTCAAAGTCGCCCAAACCGAATTGCTACGCCTTGCCCGGAAGATCTGGCAGACGTGCGAAGACAAAGGGTTGCGTGGGCGCACCGTGGTGGTGAAAATAAAGTTTACTGACTTTCAACAAATTACGCGATCCAGGACTACCGCCGAGGCACTGCTTCAAGAACATGAGTTCCACGAACTTGCCGCAACGCTCCTTGCGAGCGTGTTCCCGATCAACAAAGGCATCCGTCTGCTTGGCGTGACTGTCTCTGGATTTCGCCCGGCGCCAACAGAGGAAAACGAGCTTCAGCTCAGGCTGATCGTTTGAACCGGGCCAAGGCCGATCCTATCAGCCGCCGAGATGCTGGCAGAGCAGCTTGGAACACAAAGGTTTCTCCAGAAATGATATATCCGCCGGCAGGCCATCCAGATCCGCAGACGTTCTTCCACTTACGATGATGATCGCAATTTGGGGCCACCGTTCCCGAATGAGCTTGGCCAATTCTATGCCGTTCATAGTGCCAGGCATTTCGACATCGGTGATCACGAACCTGATGGCCGCGCAATTTTCCAGACGCCTGATAGCTTCATCTGCATTGTCCGCTTCAAGTGGCCAGCAACCGCACGACTTCACCATGTCAGCCTTAGCCATCCTGATGAGAGGATGATCGTCGACGACCAGTATGACACGTTCGGCACGGCGCGTAATATCCCTCATGACTTGTGCGGGCCGCCGCTCTTCAAGGCTTCTTTTGGTTCCTGGCTCGGGGTCTCTCTACCAATTCCGCAGTTCCGATCTAGCGCCGAAACTGCTTCGTGCTGGCTGAGGAACACCCCACCATTGAGATGCTCAAGGAACTCCGTGCTCTTGAGCCGGTCCATCACGGGCCCCTTCACTTCCGAGAGATGGAAACCGATGCCGGCGTCCGCGAGGCGCCGGTTGATTTCCTCGAGACTTTCCAAGGCGGAGGCGTCAATGGCGTTGACGGCAGAGCACATCAGGATGACGTGCTCGAGGTCGGGCTGTTCGGCGACATGTCCGGCGATCGTGTCTTCCAGAAAGCGCGAGTTGGCGAAATAGAGGCTTTCATCAACACGGATCGACAGGACTTCTGGCCTGGTCAGGACGGAATGCCTCTCAATGTTGCGGTAGTGTTCGGTCCCGGGCACCTGTCCGACAATGGCGACATGCGGCTTGCTGGTGCGGTAAAGGTGTAGCAGCAAGGAAAGCAGGACCCCGGCGACGATACCCAGTTCCACGCCCCAGCCTAGCGTAACGATGATCGTGGCGGCCATGGCGGCGAAGTCCGATTTCGAATAGGCAAAGACCCTGCGCACCGTTCCGAAATCGACCAGCGACAGCACTGCGACGATGATGGTGGCGGCAAGAGTTGCCTGCGGCAGGCTGGCCAGCAGCGGAGTCAGGAACAGCGCTGCAAGCGCGATACCGACGGCAGTGAAGACGCCGGCGGCCGGCGTTTGGGCCCCGGCGTCGAAATTGACCACCGAGCGCGCAAAGCCGCCGGTGACGGGATGGCCCGAGGACAGGCCCGCCGCGATATTGGCGGCGCCCAGCCCGATCAGTTCCTGGTCGGGATCGATGCGCTGGCGACGCTTGGCGGCAAGGGTCTGGCCCACGGAAACCGATTCCACGAATCCCACCACCGAAATCAGGAAGGCCGGCATGAGGAGTGCTGTGATGAGGTCGAGCGAAAGGGCCGGCGCACCAAACGCGGGCAGGCCCTGAGGAATAGCGCCGACGAGCGCGACGCCGCGCGCGCCCAGGTCAAGACCGGCAGCAAGAGCGACGGTCACGGCGACGGCGAGGATCGGCGCGGCTTTCGCCATCATGTCGGCGAGGCGCACCGGGACACGCATCGCGACCAGCAGGGGTTTGAGATATTTGCGAGCGAAATACAGGAAAGCCAGAACGCCGATGCCGATAGCAAGCGTGACCGAATTGACGGCTCCAAGCTGGCCCGACAGAGATAGGAGAATATTGGGAAGCGTGTCCCCGCCGCCTGAAACGCCGAGGATATGGCGGAGCTGGCCAGCGGCAATCAGCAGGCCGGATGCGGTGATAAAACCCGAAATCACCGGATGCGACAGGAAATTGGCAAGGAAACCGAGACGGAAGATCCCCATAACCACGAGCATGCCGCCCGAAAGCAGCGCCAGGACAATGGCGGCGGTGAGATAGTCGAGCGTCCCTTCGGCGGCGATCTGGCCGATGGCGGAGGCAGTCATCAGCGAGACCACGGCGACCGGCCCGACCGCCAGCGTGCGGCTGGTGCCGAAGATCGCATAGGCTACGAGCGGTAGGATCGACGCGTAAAGGCCGACTTCCGCCGGCAGACCGGCCAGCATGGCATAAGCCAACGACTGCGGGATCAACATGATGGTGACGATCACCGCCGCCAGCAAGTCGCTGGTCAGAACGGTGCCATCATAGGCTTTGACCCATTGCATGAACGGGAAATATCGGGACATTTTTGACATGAATGGCTTGGAGCGTGAGAAAACCTGGTTGGGCGCTGTCACGAAGAGGGGGAAGTGACAGCGCCCGATCGGACAGTAGGGGGGCTACTGCCCGATTGATGAATAGAGCGCCGCAGAGCGGGCACCGGAGCGGCAATAACCCAGGATCGGCCCGTTAATAGTCTCCAAAGCTTCTTCAAAACGATCGACCTCTGCGGCTGACGGCGCTCCCGTAACAGGAATATGAATCGCCTTCATCCCGTGCTTTTCGGCTTCTCGGGCGACGGCTGCGAAGGCCGGCTGGCCGGGCTCCTCGTTGTCGGGCCTTGCACACACGATCGCAACATAGCCGTCCTGGGCGAGTTGTGCGACATCCTCAGGACGAACCTGACCCGTCGTCGCAAATCGGTCGTCGATCTTCTTGATGTTCATTTTTCCGGATTTCCAAAAAAGATTGAATGGCCACATATTCAGGTTGCCTTCGCGGTCGCGCGCGCAGCCGCAGAATGTCGCGCAAGGCGCGCGACAGCGATGCCGCCGACCATAGAGCCGACGAACAGCCACGCATCACCATGGCCGAGGCCAAGCGCGGGAATGGCGCCGCCCGGGCAGAAGCCGGTGATGCCCCAGCCAATGCCGAATACGGCCGAGCCGGCAATGAGCGGGAAATCGAGATCCCGGCGCGTGGGCAGGTGGAACATGCGATCAAATACTGGCGCCTCGCGCCGGAGGACAAATGCATAGCCAATCGCAGTGACGATCAGCGCACCCCCCATGACAAAGGCGAGCGAGGGATCCCAGGTTCCAGCGAAGTCAAAGAAGTTCAGCACCTTAGCGGGATTAGCCATGCCCGAAAGCGCGATGCCGGACCCGAAGACCAGTCCGATAATGAGAGCGGAAAGAACGCGAACCATTACAAACCTCCGATGACGTGGCGGACGATAAAAACGGTGACGGCAGTCGATGCCATGAAAGTCAGCGTTGCAACGATCGAGCGGGGCGAAACACGCGCCATGCCGCAAACGCCATGCCCGGAGGTGCAGCCCGAACCGAAATAGACGCCGGCCCCAACAATCATCCCGCCGACAATCAGCCACGGCGCGGAGGTGGGGCTTTCAAAGGGAATGTTGTAACCGGTCATGACGACGATCAGCGCCGGCGCGCCGACGGCTCCGGCAAGGAATGCCGCCCGCCAGCCCCAATCGTTAGAGAAGGGCGGCACAAGGCCGGAAAGGATTCCGGTCATACCGGCAATACGGCCGTGAAACGCCATTAACAACACTGCGGCGAGGCCGATGAGGCTGCCGCCAAACAGCGACAGCCACGGGGTAAATTCTGTCATTGATCCTTGGTCCTTGATGTCGAGAGATTAAAGAGTGCATAGGCCGGACAGAAGCGAACGAGGCCGGTCACCGCGAGCACGAGCCCGACAATGACGAAGATCCAGGTCCACAGCGGGTTGGTGAACAGCGCCCAGCCGGTAACGAAAGGGGCGACCAGCAGGAGGACACCGATGATGAGGCGGGCGATGCGATCCGGGGTTCCGACATTGAGTTTCATGGCTGTTTTCTTTCGCTAGCAGAGGTTGAAAACGCCAGAATAGTCGGATTTCTGTATCTACGCAATAACGAAGATAATGGGCAAATGAATACCCCCGACAACGCGCTGCCCGCCTATTTGCAGAACAGCTGATGCATGGTGTGGATGAAACTTTCGATGCGCGGATCGGCCAGCCGGTAGAATACCTGCTTACCCTCCTTGCGTCCGACAATCAGGCCAGCCTCACGCAGTTCAGCGAGCTGTTGCGAAAGACCTGGCTGGCGGATACCGAGCCCATCCTCGAGTTCACGCACCGATCGTTCGCCCTCGACGAGAGCGCAGGCGACCAGCAGGCGATCGGGGTTGGCGAGCTTCTTGAGGAAGGCAGTGGCTTCACCGACTTTCCCCCTCAGCTCCCTTGCTTCATCCGTGATCAGCATCATTTCCATCAGTCGTCCCAGGCGGCGCCTTCGAGCAGGTTCATCGGAATCTTGAGGTAGCGCCTGCCGTTGTCCTCGGGTGCAGGCAGACGTCCCGCATTGGTGTTGATCTGGAGGGCGTGCAGGATCAGCTTGGGCATCGCAAGTGTCTTGTCACGCGCGTTGCGTGCGGCAACGAACTCTGCCTCGGTCTTATGAACCGACATGTGGATATTCCTAGCTTTCTGCTCGGCCACCGTCGACTCCCACAAAGGTTCGCGACCGCCCGGCTGATAGTCATGGCCGGTGAAAATCCGTGTCTCGTCCGGCAACGCGAGAATGTCCTGGATCGATTTCCACAATTGCTGCGCACTGCCGCCGGGGAAGTCGGCGCGGGCCGTGCCGCTGTCGGGCATGAACAGCGTGTCGTGAACGAAGGCCGCGTCTCCGATCACGTAGGTGATCGAAGCCAGCGTATGACCCGGCGAGAACATCACCTTCGCGTCGATATTGCCGACTTTGAAGGTCTCGCCATCAGCGAAAAGTTTGTCCCACTGCGAGCCATCGGCCGGGAAGTCGGGCCAATTGTAGAAATCCTTCCAGAGCGTCTGGACCTCGACGACCTTCTCGCCGATGGCCGTCGGCGCGCCGGTCTTGTCTTTAAGATAGGCGGCGGCGGAAAAGTGATCGGCGTGCGGGTGCGTGTCGAGGATCCATTCGACCTCGTAGCCCTTCTCGGCAATGAACTTGAGAATATTGTCGGCATGCGTCGTGGCGGTCGCCGCCGACTTCTCGTCATAGTCGAGCACCGGATCGACGATGGCGCATTTTTTCGTCTCCGGGTCGGCGACGACATATTGGATCGACCAGGTGCGCGGATCGAAGAAGCCAGTGACTTCAGGCTTGGTTGTCATGGGATTTTTCCTCTTGCTCATTTCTTGCGACCGCTGAGCGGCTGACACTCACATAATATCGCTTACATTTTTTCGCAAGCATTATTTTGTGATTGATAAGTTTTGCCTTGCGAGCCTATTCCGCCGGCGTCGCGGGCACGGTTCGGGCGCTCTGCCAAAGCAGCGGCACGAGGATCAGCGCGACGGCCGGAAAGATCATCCAATTGATCGTCTGCCAGCCGGACGCATGCAGCAGCGCGCCGGCGAAAAAGGACGCCGCGGCAACCGTGCCGAAGATCAGGAAGTCGTTGGCTCCCTGCGCCTTTCCGCGCTCGGCCTCAGTATGACAATCCGTGACCATGGCGGTCGCGCCGATGAAGCCGAAATTCCAGCCGACGCCCAGAAGGATCAGCGACACGTAGAAATGGACGAGCTGCAATCCGGCGAGAGCGAAGACGGCCGAAATCGCAATCAGCAGGAGCCCGAACGCCGTCACGCGCTCCTTGCCAAAGCGAGCCATCAGATGGCCGGTGACGAAGCTCGGCGCAAACATGGCGAGCACATGCCACTGGATGCCGAGCGCCGCGTGATCGACCGAATGACCATGGCCGACCATGGCGATGGGCGCTGCCGTCATCACGAACACCATCAATCCATAGGAGACGACGCCGGCGGCAACGGCCAACATGTAACGCGGCATCAGCAGGATCTGCATCAACGGTCGTCCGGTGTCCTCGCGGCCTTTCCCGGCTGCTGCTGCCGTTGGCGTACGCAGCATGAGCAGAACGGGAACCGCCATCAATGCGAGCGCGGCCTGGCTGAGAAAGCTGCCGACATAGGGTGTCCCGGGAACCGCATCGCGGGTCCAGATCACGAGTTGGGGACCGATGATCGCGGCGATCAGGCCGCCAATCATTACCCAGGAGATTGCTTTGGCCTTGAGTTCACCGGTCGCCGCATCGGTCGCCGCGAATCGGTAGCTCTGCACATAGGCGGCGTAGAAGCCGGCGATGAAAGTGCCGATGCAGAAGATTGCGAATGAAGTGGCAAAGATGCCCCATGCCGCCACGAGCCCCGCCGCCATGCCGAAACCCGTCCCGAGCAGATAGCCGTTACGCCGTCCGATCTGGCGCATGACAAAGGCTGCCGGCAGGGTGCCAACGGCAAGCCCGAGATTGAACAGGCTGACCGGCAGCGTCACCAGTGCCGGATCGGACGACAATTGCTGGCCGACGAGACCGCCCAAGGAAATGATGATAGGCGGGCTGGCGGCGCCTAACGCCTGCGCTGCGGTAAGCACATAGATATTGCGTCGGGCAAACGCTTGATTGTCCGGAGTCATGTTCATTCTCGCTTTGCCCTGGCGAAGAGCATCGCGAGGGGTTGAGGTCGTTAAGGTCAGGTGTCGGGTTCGCAGTAGTGAGCGTAGAGCACGCTCACGACCTCGCGGGCGATGTCGGATTCGATGCGATACCAGATCGTCTGACCATCGCGGCGGTTGGCGATGATGCCTTCACGGCGCAGCAGAGCGAGATGCTGCGAAACGGTGGAATCACGAATTCCCACAAACTCCGCGAGCTGGCCAACGGACTTCTCTCCGTCGATCAGGCGGCAAAGGATCAAGAGGCGGTGCTGGTTGGACAACGCCTTCATCAGTTCGCTCGCCTGATCGACGGCGGCGCGCATTTCATCGGGGTTGATAGCGACTTTACTATTCATTCTTGCGTATCTACGTTATTGCGTATATCTAGTCAATAGATTTCCTCCTCCATCAAGCCGGAGGCGGGCCGTCAACGGAGTATCGATCATATGCCTGATAACCGCCAGATCGTCTGTCCAGGATGCGGCGCGATCAATCGCGTGCCTGCGGACAAGCCCGCCGGTGCGGGCAAGTGCGGCAAATGCGGGAATGCGCTGTTCAGCGGCAAGCCGCTCGACGCTGATGCCCCGATGTTTACACGTCAGACCAGCCGCTCGGAGATTCCGGTTCTCGTTGATGTCTGGGCGCCCTGGTGTGGCCCCTGCCGCATGATGGCCCCGGCCTTCGAGGCGGCCGCCGCCATCCTCGAACCGGACATGCGCCTGATCAAGCTCAACTCCGAGGAGGAGCAAGAGGTTGCGGGTCGCCTCGGCATAAGAGGCATTCCGACCATGCTGCTTTACGTCGGCGGCCGCGAGATCGGACGCATTTCCGGAGCCATGAACACTCAACAGATCGTCGGTTGGGCCAGAGACCAGCTCTCACGGGCTCCCGCCGCGCACAAAGCATCGTAATTCCGAGGGAGAGAGAAATGGAAAGACAGAGCTGGTTCGGGAAATCTGGACAGCGGTGATAAGTGGAAATTCTGCCTGAGATCGGCATGATGCCGTGAACAGGAGAGACCATGACCAGACGACCGCGCAGGAACCACAGCCCGGCCTTTAAGGCGAAAGTTGCGCTTGCCGCGATCAAGGGCGAGAAGACGCTGGCCGAATTGGCCGAGCAGTATGACATCCACGCCAATCAGATCACGTCCTGGCGTACGCAGCTTCTGGAAGGGGCTGCCGAGGTCTTCGGCGGCGACAGCAAAGCCGAAGCGCCGGCACCGATCGATGTGAAGGAATTCCATGCGAAGATCGGAGAGTTGACGCTCACGAACGATTTTTTAGCCGGCGCGCTCATCAAGGCGGGATTGCTGAGCGCAAAACGATGATCGACCGTCAGCACCCTTTGCCCGTCAGGAAGCAGGCGGCGGCCCTCGGCATCAGCCGGGGGAGCGTCTATTATCTGCCGCGCCCCGTTCCCGCCGCTGATCTGGCGTTGATGCTGCGGATCGACAAATTGCATCTGGATTACCCGTTCGCGGGCAGCCGGATGATGCGCGACTTTCTCGTTCGCGAGGGCTTCGTTGTCGGCCGACTTCACGTCGCGACACTGATGAAGCGCATGAGGATCGCGGCGATCTACCGGCGCCCGAACACCTCGAAGCCGGCGCCCGGCCACAAGATTTACCCGTACTTGTTGCGCAAGCTGCCGATCACGCGGCCCAACCAGGTCTGGGCGATCGACATCACGTACATCCCCATGGCGCGCGGCTTCGTCTATCTCGCGGCCGTGGTCGACTGGTTCAGTCGCAAGGTGCTGGCCTGGCGGCTCTCGATCACCATGGACACCGCCTTCTGCATCGAGACTGTCGAGGCGGCACTGGCGAAACACGGCAAGCCCGACATCTTCAACTCGGATCAGGGAAGCCAATTTACCAGCATGGCCTTCACTGACGTGCTGAAGAAGCACGAAATTGCCATCAGCATGGACGGCAAAGGTGCCTGGCGGGACAACGTGTTCGTCGAACGGCTCTGGCGGACTATCAAATACGAGGAGGTCTACCTGCGAGCATATGCCAGCGTGCCGGAGGCGAGGGCTTCGCTCGCACGATACATCGACCACTTCTACAACGCCCGCCGACCTCATTCGAGCCTTGACCGGCAAACACCGGACGAGGCTTACTTCAATGCGCTGTCATCAATCCCGATGGCGGCTTAACTAGGCAGGAACCCACTTAGCGATAGCTCCGAAACTGTTCAAACAAACCGAGCCACCTCTGACGGCAATTTCTGGTGGGAGCCGCAGCTCTTGCCTCAGTTGGTTTAGGCACGGAAGCCGCACAGGCCCAGACGTCCGATTCCAGAGCCCGCGTCGTCATAGCGGGCGCAGGTGCGGCCGGGCTGGCGCTTGCCTCACGTTTGCGCCGCTCCATGCCAAACGCGACTATCACAATCATCGACGCCAAGAAGGAACATCATTTCCAGCCGGGCTTCACCTTGGTCGGCGCCGGCATCTGGTCCCCGGCCCAAGTGACGGAGCAAAATGTGGACTACATTCCGCGCGGCGTCGAATGGGTCGAAGCCGCCGTTGCCGAGTTCGATCCCGACGCAAATGGCGTGGTGACCACCACCGGCCAGCGGATCGATTATGATTTTCTGTTGGTCGCAACCGGACTTAACCTCAATTACGAAGCGATCGAGGGCATGGACGTGTCGCTGATCGGCCGTGACGGCATCGCCTCGATCTATGCGGGACCCGAGCAGGCCAATGCGTCAGCGACCGCAATCGACCGCTTCATCGAGGCGGGCGGTGTCGGCCTCTTCGGACGCCCGGCAGGCGAGATGAAATGCGCCGGCGCGCCGCTCAAGATCACCTTCATCACCGACGACAAGGCACGAAGCCGGGGTCGCCGCG
Organism: Aquamicrobium segne; assembly: GCF_042656785.1. Taxonomy (NCBI): domain Bacteria; kingdom Pseudomonadati; phylum Pseudomonadota; class Alphaproteobacteria; order Hyphomicrobiales; family Phyllobacteriaceae; genus Aquamicrobium; species Aquamicrobium segne. Next base: position 16,844 of record NZ_JBHSLL010000006.1, on the reverse strand, counting down.
GTGCGGTTGAGCTCGTTTATAATGCACACAATCCCGCTGTTTTTTCCGTTGCGCCGGTCAATGACAAGGTTACGGAAATGTTCGCCGGCCGCGATATCGCCGTCAACTACAGCCATGTGCTGAAGGCGATCGATCCGGGCGCGAAGCAAGCGACCTACGCCACTGAAAGCGGCGATATCACGCTCGACTACGACTTCATCCACGTTGTCCCGCCCATGCGCGCGCCGAATGCGGTGCTGGCAAGCCCCCTGCCCTGGCAGGACGGCGCGCTCGCCGCCGATGGCTGGATCGAGGCCGATAAGGCGACATTGCGCCATCCGCGATATCCGAACGTCTTCGCTGTCGGCGACATCGCCGGCGTTCCGCGCGGCAAGACAGCCGCCAGCGTCAAGTGGCAGGTGCCCGTGGTCGTCGACAACCTCGTCGCCGAGACTGCGGGGCGTAGCCCGCAGGCGGTCTACAATGGCTACACCTCCTGCCCGATGGTCACCGGCATCGGGAAAGCGATGCTGATCGAGTTCGACTATGACGGCAATCTGATCCCCTCCTTCCCGTTCATCGATCCGCTGAAGGAATTGTGGGTGTCCTGGCTGATCGAGGAAAAGGGCCTGCTCGGGGCCTATCGCGCCATGCTGCGCGGGCGCGCATAGGGAGAAAGCATCATGAGCGATTTCGATTTGACGACGATCTATTTCATCCTCTCCGAGAGCATGGGCGGCTGGCTCTGGGGGTTCGTCGCCCTCGCCCTCCTGCTTCTCGCCGCGATCGTGGCCGGCATCATGACGCTTCGGAAGAACGACACGCCGGCCCGGCGCCCACTGGTTGCCGCGCTTGTGGCGGGCCTGGTGACCACGATTATCTTCACCTTCCTCGTTCCAATCTGGACCCTGGCCGGAGCCGGCGCTCTCGCCGCACCCATCGACGTCCTGTTTGCGGTTCTCTTTGCCCTTGTGCCAGGCGGTGTGGTTGGATCGGCCGTGTTCGTCATCATGGCTTTCGCTTCCAATCGCCGTGTGGCGGCAATCGCCTGATCAAGGACGAGTAAGCATTTCCGATAGCCCGCCTGGCGAGCCATCGTCGGTCGAAAACAAATCATTTATGTTCAGCAAAGGTATTCTGATGGTCTTCCCACAGGTGACGGCGTTCTATGCCGCTCTGCTTGGTCTGGTTTTCACAGGCCTGTCGTTCTGGGTGGTCAAGGCCCGCGCGCACCACAAGGTTGCAATGGGAGATGGCGGGCAATTCTCGCTGATCCTGCGCATCCGGAGCCATGCTAACTTTGCGGAATACGTGCCCTTGGGGCTGATCCTGATCGCATTCAATGAAATGGGCGGCCTGGATTCCTGGGGGATTCACGCACTCGGCGCAATCCTTGTGCTCGCGCGCATCGCTCACCCGATCGGCATGGCCGCGTCTGAGGGTTCGCCGCTGCAAAAACCATTTCGCGGCTTCGGCGTCCTTGGCACCTGGGGCGTGATCCTGATTTCTTCCCTGCTTGTGCTCGCCGGACTGCTCTAAATGACCAAGACGATGCGCCATTCAACTACGCAAATTGCGCTCCACTGGACCGTGTCAGTTCTGGTCGTCGGCCAATATCTGTTCAACGAGCCGATTGCTCAGGCCTGGAACGCTGCCGCAGATGGCTTGCCGGTTTCGTTCAACCCGCTGATTCTGGCGCATGTCGCCGGCGGCGTGCTGATTCTGGCACTAGTCGCTTGGCGACTCGTCCTGAAATCGCAAAGGGCCGCGCCTCCGCCGCCGGACAACGAACCCGCCCTGCTACGGATGGCGGCGCAGGTGGCGCATTGGAGCCTCTATGGTCTGCTCGCCGCCATGTCGATGTCCGGGATGGCGGCCTGGTTCGGTGGTGTCGAGGCGGCCGCGACCGCTCACGGTGTGTTGAAGGTCCCGCTGATCGCCTTGATAGCCCTTCATCTGCTTGCGGTCATTTTCCATCATCTGATCCTGAAAAACCCGATACTGAAACGGATGGTCTGACATCAAGGCACCGCGCGCGAGTGAGGAAGTTCCGGCCTTAAGCCTGCCTTAAGGATCGAGAGCGATCGATCGGCCGACCATGAACTCCACGTACCAGGCTGAACCAAAAAGCATGAAGAAGCTCCTGCTCACCGCGGTCCTTGCCTCCGCGCTTTCCGCGTGTAGCGATAGCAATGAGCCCGGGGGCAGTCCTGCGAGCAACACCGACGCGCCAGTGCTCGATACCCTGAAAGCCCAGGGGCTCACCATCCTCGGTCCGCTCGATGTGCCCGGCGGTCTCGATGCATTCGCTGCCAGCGCCGGTACGCAGGCGCTTGCCGTCTACGTCATGCCTGACTCCGGCTATGCTCTGATCGGGACGTTGATCGACGAATCGGGCAATCCGGTTGCTGACGAAGAGCTGCGTCGCATCGTCAGTGAGCCGCTGGAACAGGATGCGTGGGACTCGCTGGAGGCCGCCGGCTGGGTCGGTGATGGCAGGCCCGATGCCGAGCGTATCATCTATGTCTTCACTGACGCCAATTGTCCGTTCTGCAATCAGCTATTGTCAATTTACGTTTGAAGCTGGGACTCACGCATTGAGTGTTTTCAACGGTTTGCGTGAGACTGAAGTGTAACGCCTTATGCTTCAAATGAGACTCTGGCGGGCATTTGTTACACTCAAATTGAGATTGATCGACCGGTCGATCGACCGTAGTGTCGGGTATGATCTCATCCTCGGATAACCCCGATCAAGATGACAACCCGGAAGAGTTCCTTCGATATCTGCTTCGCCGTACAGGCGGGCAAGTAACCGCTGAGGTTGTTGCGGCTGCGCGCGAAAGGTTTGGCATCCCGCGATCGACGCTGTTCCGGCTGGCTGCGCGGTTCAGAAAGACGCAACGCACATCAAGTCTGCGACCAAGGAAACGTGGTACTCACGAAGGCGCTGTCAGGCTCGACCCGAGAACCGAGCGCATCATTGCCGAGCAGGTTGATGGCTTCTGGCTTAAAAAGGAGAAGCCAAGCCTTGCTGCGCTGTTGCGACGTATACGGGAAGTCTGCCTCACCGAAGGTTTGTCCCCTCCTCACCGCAGCACCGTCCAGCGGAGGGTATCGGAACTTATTCCAATGTCAGCGGCCCGCAAGCGCGGGGAGCGCGAGATCGAGGCCGCCTCCACGCCAAGCCCCGGTCGGTTCGCTGTCGCCAAACCCAATGCCCTTTGGCAGATCGATCACACCATCGTTGACGTCATCGTTGTCGACGAACAGTTTCGTCGGCCCATCGGTCGACCAGTTCTGACGATTGCCATTGACGTCTGCACGAGAATGGTCGCGGGCTTCCATCTATCACTGGAGGCGCCCTCGAGCACGTCTGTTGGCCTCTGCCTCCTGCACGCGGTATACGACAAGACTGCCTGGTTGGATGAGCGCGAAATTGACATCCCTTGGCCTGTCGCTGGATTGCCCGAGGTTCTTCATTGCGACAATGGCGCGGATTTCCGGTCACGGGCATTGTCCGATGCCTGCAAAGAGTACGGCATAAAGCTCCAGTTCAGGCCGCCGGCAACACCGCGCTTTGGGGGGCATATCGAGCGGCTGATCGGCACAATGATGGGGGCAGTGCATCTGCTGCCCGGCACAACGTTCAGCAATGTGAAGATCCGAGGCGGCTACGATTCCGAGGGCCGTGCCAACCTTACACTGCGAGAGTTGGAGAAATGGATCGCCCTGGAAATCACAGGCAAATACCATCAGCGCATCCACTCATCACTGTTGCGCCCTCCCCTGGCCGTCTGGCGTGAGCAGCAAGGTGAAGTCGACTTCAACCTGCCATCTGATCGAATGGCATTCTGGACCAGCTTCCTTCCTGGCGATCGGCGCCGTTTGCTGAAGGACGGCATTCATCTGGAGAAGATCCGGTACTGGTCCGACGCCCTGTCGCGCGACGTCGGACGCGGTGCCGAACTCGAGATCAAATATGACCCGCGCGACCTATCCCGAATATTCGTTCGTCAATCCGATGGCCGGTTTATCGAAGCACGGTACCGCAACCTCGCATTCCCGCCTGTGTCCTGGTGGGAGTGGAAGCATGCCAAAAAGACACTTAGAGACCAGGGACGGATTGAGTTGCAAGAAGACGTTATCTTTGCAGCCATCGCGCAGCAAAGGGAGATCGAGGATATCGCCGCATCCTCAAGCGCAAGAGCGCGCCGTAATATTAAGCGCAGACCTATTGAATCGGGACACGAGGAACACAGTCCCGTTACGGCAATAGATATGACAAAACCAATCCATTCAGACGACGACACGGAATTCTGGGATCAATGATTGAACTCCCGCATCTGGCACCCGGCGCTGCCGCACTGGCAAATGGACAGAACCATGCAAGGATACGCGCCATTCGATCCGATCGTTGGGTTGGCTTTGATCGCGCTCGCCGGGTGTTACGCCATCTTGATGCGTTGTGCGACCATCCGCCAACAACACGTCCACCCGGTCTCGCAATCTATGGTCATAGCGGGATGGGCAAGACAATGCTCGTGGAAAAGTTCAAGCGCGATCATCCACCGACGATCAACCCCAGCACCGGCGTGGAGAGCATGCCGGTGCTAGCGATTACGTTGACATCACGTCCGACAGAGCGCCGGATCTACGGGCAGTTGCTCATGGCCATGGGAGCCAGCATCAACGAACGTCTGACCCTCATGGAACTCGAGATCCGAACCGTCCTCTTGCTGAAAAGCAACAATGTGCGTGTTCTGGTGTTTGACGAGGTGCATAACCTCCTCGCCGGCACGCCGAGGGAACAGCGGGTGATCCTCCAGCTTCTGCGATATCTGAGCAACGAGATCAAAGCGTCGCTTGTCTGCCTTGGCGTATCGGAAGCGCGTGATGCGATTGCCGGCGACACACAACTGGCCCGACGTCTGGATCAGTTTGTGCTGCCCAGATGGAAGGCAGATGAGGAGTTCCAGGAACTTGTAACGGCGATCCTGCGCAGCCTGCCGCTCAGGCTGCCATCCTCTTTGTCAAGCCAAAGCCTACGGCACCTTTCTCGCCTCGGTGACGGCATCACAGCTCGCGTATTCGGGATACTCAACGAACTCGCAATCGAGGCGATCCAGAATGGTATCGAGCGCATCACCGACGACAGCATTGAATCCTGGAGGCCAGCCTTGGAGAAGGAAGCAGCCTTCGCATAGCCGCCCAGACCCTTACACTCCAATTGAGACTCACTCGTCCTGAGTCTCAATTGCAGTGCAACATTATTGCCAAAAACGCCCGAGTCCAAGATTGAAATGTAAATCGACACCTAATGAGATCAGGATCTCAGAACACCAAGCACAGAAACATATGGGACCCTCAAGGGAAAATCTTAGACAGACGGAACAAATTTCGAGTAGCAACGTTAAATGACAAAATAACAGCTTCAACACGACACGCATGCTGCCTAAATCTTTATATGAAGGAAGGATGGATACGAGGTCATGTCAGCCACTTCTACAATAAAGCCAATCGTTCTTATCGTAGAGGACGAATTTCTAATTCGTATGTCTATTGTCCATTTTTTTGAAGATGCTGGCTTTGACACGCTTGAAGCACTTAGTGCCGATAACGCAAAGCTAATACTAAATAAAGGTATTCCTATTTCGATTATCTTCACAGATATTGATATGCCTGGCTCAATAAATGGACTTCAACTGGCATGGATCGTTTCTGAAAACTACCCTTATATTCGCGTGGTTGTGGGTTCAGGTCGCTCGAGGCCAGCCGAAAGTGACTTGCCAAATGGAGCGATCTTCTTTCCCAAGCCATACGACTTTACGGCCCTGAAGCCAGCTATATTACACAACAATCCTATCTAGCGCCTGCCGGCGAGTGCGACAATATGGCCAATCAGATCGGCAGCTGAACATATCGTTCCACGAAACTGATTTCACTCAATTTTAGAAGCTTGGGCTTAGTCTGATCCCGTGACAAAATAAATGCGACCGTACCACTGCTTTGTGGGGGTACAGTGCTAGTGCGGTAGGAAAATCAGTGCTCCAGGAAGCTTCTTGGCCGGTAGGCATTGGCAGTTCAAGCTCGGTTGCGCCCGACGCAGAGTTCACTCGCTATGCCCTGGATGCGGCAGCTATCGTCGCAATAACTGACGTTCAGGGGACGATAACGTATGTAAACGACAAATTTTGCGAGATTTCCGGTTACGCGCGCGACGAGCTTGTCGGAAGCAATCACCGCATCATTTGCTCAGGTGTCCATAATAAAATATTTTTCCGGGATATGTACCGCCATATCTCTAACGGGCAGTTGTGGCGCGGTGAGATTTGCAACCACCGGAAGGATGGGACTGCTTATTGGGTTGATACGACCATTGTTCCTCACCTGAATGAGAACGGCAAGCCGGATAGTTATATCTCGATCCGCTTCGACATTACCGCACGTCATGAGGCAGAGGAGCACCTGCGCCGGATCGTCAACACTGATCCTTTGACGGGCATAGCCAATCGCCGCGGGTTCCAGGATTATCTGCGGGCAGAGCTTGAACAGAATGATGCTGTTCAATCCGTCCATCTGGCCCTGATTGATGTTGACGCGTTCAAAGAGATCAATGATACATTCGGCCACGATGCGGGCGACAGCCTTCTCACCATTCTCGCTGTCCGCCTCTCTGCCTTCGAGGCAGAGAGAGTGTTTATTGCTCGCTTGGGCGGGGATGAGTTCGGAATCGTCATAACCGGCGAAACAGATGCAGCCATCGAAATGCTGTTGAATGAGGTCTTAAGCAATATCAAAGCGCCCATTCACCTTGGGAACATGAAGCATAGATATTCGGCCAGTATCGGCGTAGCGTCATTCCCCGACCACGCTAGGACCGCAGAAGGTCTGTTCAAGGCGGCTGATCTGGCGCTTTATCATTCAAAAGCCTCTGGCCGTGACCAACAGAACTTTTTTACGCCAAATCTACAACGAATAGCAGAGCACAAAAGTCAACTGCTTCAGGCGGTCGAAAAAGGCCTCGATGACAGCCAATTTTGTTTATATTATCAGCCACTCATGCCCACTGACCCTGCAATGCCCATCTCCCTGGAAGGTCTGCTGCGGTGGCGGCATCCTGAGCGCGGGCTGCTCATACCCGGCGCATTTCTGATGGAGATAAACGATCCAGGGCTTGAATCAGAGATTGGCATGTTCGTCGTAGAAACCGCTTTCAAGGACATGGCTTACATGCTTAAGCGAGGTGTACCCGTTGGTCGTATCGCGATCAATGCCACCAACGCAGACTTTCGGTCCGACCATTTTGTGGACCGATTCCTCAATTTATGTGCCCGGACGGGAATCCAGGCAAACCGATTCTGTATCGAAGTTGTCGAGCAAGTGTTCCTTGGAAGCGATTTTCAGAACTTTCGTAGGCGTTTGGCACGCCTGCAAGACGCCGGTGTGGAGATTGCGCTCGACGATTTTGGCACAGGCTTCGCCTCGCTTTCACATCTACGACGCGTACCAATAGATCGTATTAAGATCGACCGCAGCTTTGTTGCCCGACTGCCAGGGAACTCCGGAGATCTAACTATTGTCAAAGGCATCATTAGTATCGCTCATGCGCTAGGCAAGACGATCACCGCCGAAGGCGTCGAAACCTTTGACCAGGCGGCGCTACTCCAGGAACTCGGATGTGATACTCTTCAAGGCTGGTATTTCGCCAAGGCCTGCAACCGAGAGCGACTTCCTCATTTATTTAGGCATCTACCTTCCATGCCGAACTCGAAGGACGACCGCAGGAAACTTGCACTCCCAAGCGCCTGACCGGAAAAAAGTGACATGTCTCTCCAGTTCTTTGCTCACACAAATCTATCTTCGTGTCCACAAATCTGACATCATATCACTCAATGCATGTGATCTGCGGTTTCTTTTATCTTGCAGTTCGTGTTTTGAAATGGGCGTGTGGTGGATCCCATTTGAGACACGGGGCGCGGAGAGCACGAAGGTACGGGCGGGCCGGCGACAGACAGTGGGCCGAGAGCCCAAGCACGTTACATAGCCGCCCTATTCGATTTTTCTATATGCGTTGCAAGTGCGGCTCCTGGTCGAGGCAAGACCGAATGTGCGCTGCCCACTGGACTTTCCTGCACGACCAGTTCGCCTGCGGACGGCGCTTTCGAGTGCTGGACTTCGTCGATGACGTGACGCATGAGTGCTTGGCTGAGATACTGGGCACATCGAACTCTGATCGTCGGGTAACACGTGAACTGACCGATCTGATAAGCCGTCGCCGTGAGCCGAACAATATCGTTTCCGATCACGGCACCGAATTCACCTCGAACGCCATCCTCGCTTTAGCGAAGGATCACCGCATCGAGTGGCATTACATCGCGCCGGACAAGCCGATGCAGAACGTCTATATCGAACCCTTCTACAGCCGGATGCGAAGCCAACTGCTGAAAGGGAATTCGTTCATCAGGATCGACATGCATGTAGCGGCATCGCCGAATGGAGGGAGGATTTCAACACCGCAAGGCCTCAATCTTCGCTTAGACATCAGACCTCGGCGCCTTCGCCGAGGCGCTCACTGCAGCCGAACATCCGGCCGCCCAACCCGCGCGTTATGGCCTAACAGAAACGGCCGTGGCTGAGCTTTTGAAGCGTTTAATTTGGTGTATTATGGGCACTGAGCAAAAACGGAAGCTACGGCGGCTTCGCTCGTTCAAGGGCGGCAAAGTCGTTTTGGAGTCCAGAGCCTTCGCGGCCGTGGAGTGCACGATCAAAGATATCAATTCCAGAGGTGCCAAAATCCACTTCTCCGAGGTGACACTGGTAGATAAGCGGCTTGAACTGATCATCCTTCCTGAAAATCATCGAGTCAGCGCCACTTGCAGGTGGCAGAACGGCCGCGAGGCCGGGTTGATGTTCGACACCCCGGTCGCTTGGCTTGTAAAGCACGACCAGCCCGAGGGAGATCAAAAAATTAGTCGGACAAACACGGAATAAGAACCAGAGACTTAGATCGACCGAGGTGACAAGGGTGTCCAGTCAAACTCTCGTCACAGGGTAACACGAACTTCCAATCATGATTATCTCGTCCGGGAAAATAAGCTCGATAGGCGACGAGAACCTGTAGGAGACGGTCACGATGGCGAACCCCCTCACTCCAGCGCATTCACCGTTTTCGTCAATCACAATCGATCCTGGATCGAGCAAGACCCCAAATCCACGCGCTGCCGCTGTTCCGTATGACACAGCCGCCGCAGTGTCGTAAGTTCCGTCAGGCGCACATTCGGGACGGGCAACGCCGATACAGCGAGCGACGGAGGTCGCCACGTCCTTCACAGCTTGGCTCGTCCAGTAAGCGCGCCCAGCTTCCACACTTCCGAGCAGAAGCAGAAACATGGGAAGGGCGAGGATTGCGAACTCGACGGCACTGGAGCCGTCGCAGCATTTGAGAAAACGCGAGACCGTCTGTTTCATGGAACGTTGACCGTGGAGCTGACCGAGACGGTTCCATTTTGAGACATCATCCCGAAGCCGCCGAATAGCGGATTGTAACCGTGCGATGCGGCGACCTGCACGTAGCGTCCGGCGTATCCACCTGTTCCGCAAGGCTTCCCGCATTCGACAGCGCTTCCAAAGGATATGGAATCGCCCTCTCCCTGCGGGCAAAAGCAATGGGTTGCGGAAGAAGTACTGCCAGATGTCAAAAATTTCCCGTTCGAGTATTCTACCGTTAGGCCGCCATTTATTGTAACGCGGACGACGACACTGGCCAGAAGCCTGTTTCCTGCGACCATCGCTGTCTGGCGCGCGACTTCCTCAGGAGCCGTCGCCACGCGGTCTGCGTTGACAAGCAGGAAGTTCGACCCTGCAGTCACTGCGGCACTGACATCTGAGCGAGAGAGAAGCAGCCCTCCGACGTCGACCATTCCCGCTATGATGACTATGAATACCGGGGCGATTAGCGCGAACTCGACAGCTGAAGTTCCTTTCTTGCATGATTGTATACGAACAAGGAGATGCATCATCCGGCCACCCAGGAGAGACAGGAAGCAGTTCATCTCGCTATCCTAACGATTACGCCATTTCCAGCATTGCCTTTCGCATCGTTCATGACGCAGTTCGAGGCTCCGGTGGTTCCACCGCTAAGGGTCACCTTGCTAGCTATTGCCTGAAAACAGCTTCCAGACCCACCTCCGACGCCGGCTCCACCGCTCATTTCCAGAGGTCCGTTAGGGAAATAGAAAGCCCCCGAGATTCGAGCGCTGGATGCACCCGCTGTGAACAGTGCGCCGTACCTGACGCTTGCAAGTTGTGGTCCGATAACAGCAACGCCAGCAGTTGGACCACTATCCGGAGCGGTCAAGGTAACGTTCCTGTATCCCGCGGTGGCGCAGAACACTGTTTCGCCACAGGAGCCCAAAGGCTTGATTGCCTTGCCCGACAAGACAAGGGTCACATCCTGAGCCGAAAGGCTAATGTCCTGTCCGAAACAGTTTACGTTACCACCACCGTTAGCTCCGAGAGCGAACCGGCCGTTCACGGTCCACATGCCTGCACCTAGATGCACGCCACCACCAAACGTCATGTGGCCGTCCACATCGTGCTGCGTCGCGGAGCCAAGCCATATGCAGGTGCCTCCGGCAGTAACCACATCTCCTTTGATCCTAAAGCCGTTGTCTCTTGATACGTCCCCCGTCCTGAGTCTCGCGCTTCCGTTTACCGAAATCGACGTCGAGTTCGTGACGGGGTTCCCCATATGATAGTAGTTGCCGCCACCAGCGCCGAGCTCTGTCACGGTGCTGCCCTCGACGCGGATCCCGTAGCCGAAGTCGAAGGAGGACGGACCTGCGAAAACGAGGCTTCCGCTTCCCTGCACGCATACACTGTGCTTATTGCCGCCGCAGTTGAAGCCGCCATTGGTATAATAGCCGCTGCCGATGATGTATTCTCCCGCGCCAAAAGTTGCGGACGCCGACCCGTGGATGCGCAAGCCGTCACGGATAACCCACCTGCCGCCGTTGAATATGAAGGTTCCCGACGACCCAGTTTCCATTCTGCCGTTAACGAAATAGCGCCGTTTCACGGGATCATCGGCATCGATGTCCAGCGTGACCCCGCCTGCAACAGTGATGCTCCCAAACCTGATCTCATTGCTGACGGGAACGTCAGAGCAGTCTACGGTCCAACGTGGTTGAACCCATGTCGCGTTACATCCGGGCGGCATAGCACTCCGGACTCTGGCTACATCGCTCTGGTTCCAACCGCCGACAAAATTCACGTCCTGACCGCCAGGCTCGTTGTGCGGAGGCTTGACGGGCCATTGCATGGAGTTCACAGAACTTATACGGTTCCATGCCTCAGCAATCCCTGCATGCCCAGCAAGAGGATCGGTCACGGTCTGTTGCGCGACGATTTCCTTGACGTTATTGTCCCATATGCAGTGGTCAAAGGCCGATCCATAAGTGACCTTCTTCGCTACGATCCCAGTTCCGCATGGAGCCTTGATCGACGCGTTGGACGCGATATCGCATTCAGGAGCATTCAGCCTTGTGCCGCCGGAAAGCGTAATACCCGACTGCGTGGGGTCAAGGGCTATGATGCAGGCCCCACCATCTTCTTCGCCGCTGCGGACAAGCGCGGTCGCCCCGGCGCTAACCGAGATCCTCATGACGTCGCTTATGATGGACGACAGGAGGGCTGGCTGCACCCCTGCTATATCAACCCTCACGGCAAGGCTGTCGGGATCGAGTGGAGAAGAGACAAGATGGACGGTCGCGTTCAAGGGGTCGCCTCCGTTGATGACGACAACCCCGAGCGCGGCAGCCCTCATACGGGCTTCGGACTCCTGCTGCGCATACGCCACGGCTCCCGCATAGGCCGCAAGGTCGGAAATGCGCTGGTTTTCGGCGCGCAGGGCCACAGCAGAGCCGTACTCGACGGCCAGTCCCGCACACCCGAGGATGACCGGCATAGTTAGGGCCGAGAGGATGAGCATGTTACCCGACGCTTCGCGCACGAAGTGCTTTAAGGTATGCTTAATAAAATTTCCTCTTTTCATAGTAATATTCTCAAATTGCTCCTGCTTATCTGGAGATAATTTCAGGGAATTCCAAATATTCCCTTTAAACCCAGACCATCATATAAGCTTTGGTAAACAAACCATTGTATTTCTTTATTAACAATCTGTTGCCGCCTTCAGTGGGTGCTTTCCTTCCGATGATAATTGTTACTTTTCGCTATCCATGTGAGGCAGTCGATGCCCAATGACGCGCGTACTCGATGCTTCTCTCCCGAGCTCATTCGGTTCTCGTTTTGTGCGTAGGTCGACAGGTCGGACCTCTAAGAGTTTGAACCAAAACAGCCGGCGTGTTTCAATGGTTTGCGAACCAGAGGCGGATCAGATGAACAATCTCTTAACCCAGAGCCTGCTTGGCACAGGAACCTTGAACTGTCAGTTCACGGTCCAGCAGACTCTGTGCTGTCTTGTCCGGGAACGTCGCGCGGATCGCGCTTTCCCCGAATGATCCCTTGCATGCTCAACGTCCTCATGAGCCGAGCGACGGTGCAGCGGGCAACATCCAAACCTTCCTGCTTCAATTGCCGCCAGACCTTTCGAACGCTATAGGCGCGAGCGCTCTGATCGAAGACACGAAGTATCTCGATCTTCAGATGGATGATGTCGCTGTGGGCGCGGATCGACCGACGAGCCACGTCCAGCCGCTGATCTGACCCCCAGAAACTGGACCGTTCAGAATTGGAGTTTTCCGCTGTAATTTCCTAGCTGGGAGAGGAGCGGAAGACGATGACGGCATCGAAATTTTCGGACACATAGAAGGCGTTCGCCCACGATCCACTGGCGATGGACAAGAAGATCCGTGTGCTGATGGTTGTCGATACGTTCTCTCGCTGTGTATCGGTGCTTGACCCGCGGTTCAGCTATCATGCTGAAGACATGGTCAGGACGCTGGAAATCGTCTGCCTCAGGAATGGCTATTCAAGGACAACCCGCGTTAATCAGGGTTCCGAGTTCATCTCTCGCGACCTTGAACTTCGGGCCTACACCAAGGGCATCACGCTCGACTTCAGCCGGCCGGGAAAGTCCACCGACAACGCATATACCGAAGCCTTCAACAGCCGCTTCCGGGCTGAATGCCTTAACGCGCACTGGTTCCTGACGCTTGCGGACGCGACCGAAAAGATGGAAGATTGGCGTAGATACACCAACGAGGCGCACCGAAATGGCGCGGCAGGCCATAAGGCGCCGATCTCCTTGATCTAACCCGATGGTGCCACAGATGACCGAAATCATCACCTGCTCCACCCGCTTAAGACGATCTTCCTGGTCAGCATCATGACGGTGTTGACCGTAGCCTTCATTATCTCGGCGGTGTCCGGCGTAAAGTGCGGCATCCGCATCTTATCGAACACTGTCAGCCTCGCACGATCGGGCTACATCTGCGAGCCGGCCAACGCGTCGTGCCCCGAGTGACGCTTCGCAGGCGCAGCTGGGCAGAGGCTTTCTGGAGGATAGATCGTCAGGGGGCAGACAAATGTAGTTCCCGAAAGCCCACCAGGTCGAGTTTGTAACGAATATGAAAAGCAGGCTATCAAGTGCTTCCCCTTATCTACTTGAGAAAGCAGGTCTTCGCGCCAAGAATGCACACAGAAGTGTGCCTTGGCACCTATTGCCCATCACCTCAGGGCTGTCACCATGACTGTGCGCCAGTATGCGCTGAAAACGGCTGCCTAACTCGAGCGGGACCGGGCGCAAAGGTGTATCTCCTTCTTCATACCGCATTCCCACAGCACCTATTAGTAGCTTGATACTGGGCCATCTCAGCGCCTAGCAAGAACGTAAATCAGAGCATGACCGTTTTCAATCCGGACGGCCAGTACGTCACGCATGAGCACTCTATGAGATTCGATCGCGCGATACAGTATGGCATTGCCCTCAAGCTCGTGGCGTAGCTTTTCAATTTCGGCACGGTAAGTCTCGAGGCTGTCGGAAAGGCGCTTTGGGAAACTGGTGTCGGGGCCGGCTATGTCTGTCAGAAAGGCAATGTCGATAATGTCGAGGTTCGACGTTTTGCGCACAGTGCTTGCGGCGTCGTCGCTCGCCTCAATGGCTCGAATGATGTCTCCCATCTTGTGGCGAGCGTCGATTTGGCCATCCGTCACTTCGGCACCGATGATCGTGTCAACGGTTTCCTGGGACCACACGCCCGGTGTCTGGCTGTGCGCCGCTCCACCCAAAGCTGCCAACTGTTCAAGGAACAAGACCGCAAAGGGAGCAATGCGCCACACGCTCGACCTGGAGTTCATTCTCTCGCTGCCTTCTCGTGCAGACTGTCTATCTGATGGAAATTGACAGCCTGTTATCAGAGCGTAGGTTATTTCATGCTGGTGCGAACCCATCCCTAGAGTAGAGCCCTTCGAAGCCGGAGATGAGCTGCTGCACGCGCTTGTTCAGAACGGCGATGCTCTCGGATGTGTGGTGGAGTTCCTGCAGCAGCTTCGTTGACTCACGATCATTGTGTTCCTGTGGTGCGTTTCCTATACCAGAAAATAACCAGGTCGGGCTGACACCCAGGAGCCCGGCCATCATGGCCAGTCGATTGCCCCGTGGCTCGGAGCGGTCACATTCCCAGGCGTTCCAGCTTGAAGTAAGGACCCCAAGGCGCCGCGCCGCCTGAGCGGCAGACAGCCCCGTGAATTCACGCGCAAGCGATATGCGCCCGCCCAGAGTGTCGGCGGAAGGATCGGTTAAATGATGATGGGTCATGATTTCTCCTGTTGGAAAATAAGACTATCCACTGACCGGCTTTTCAGTCGGCCACCCTCTTACGTGCTAACGGCGGCGAGCGCCGCCGTCAGCAATAGCGTCGCAGTCAGTTGGCGGCGGCCTTTGCTTTCTCTACCCATCCGCTGACGAGGTCTCCATGCGCTGCGATCCACTCGCTTGCATGGCGCTTGACGTCTTCGTCACTGCCTTCACCATCGTTCATCTTGGCGTTCTGGGCGAAGATGTCCTCGATCGGGATCGATACTTCCTCGAGCAGCGCCTTCACTGCTGGATTGTCCTTCAGAAAAGCCGAATTGGCGACGGGACGGATATCGTTGGCCGGGAAACCAAGCTTGCAGGGATCCTCGACACAGCCTGGGACACCCGGAAGCGTGGCGGCATCCTCAAGGCTCTTCTGCCCCTTGGGCAGGTCCACCTTAGGAACCTCGATCCACATCACGTCCTTGCCGGGCTTCAGCGTGTTGACGGTCCAGTTGGGCGTCCAGGTGTAGAACAGGATCGGCGTGCCCTGCTGGTAGGCCGCGACCGCGTCGGCCATTGAGGCGGAATAGCTGGCCTTGATCGGGTTCACGTCGTCGCGAAGCCCATAGGCGTCGAGGTGATGCTCGATGGTGATCTCGCAACCCCAGCCCGGAGGACATGCCACCAGGTCCGCCTTACCATCGCCGTCCCGGTCGAACGCCTTCCTAACATCTTCGCGCTTGAAATCGTCCAGCGTCTTGATGTTGTATTTTTCGACAGACGCCTTGTCGACGAGATAGCCTTCAAGCGCGCCACCCTTGGCGACATAGCCCACGAGCTCGGCGCCTTGCGAATAGGTGCTTTCATAGGAATTGTGCAGCGGGAACCAGCCATTGACCCACAGGTCGAGGTCGCCCTGTGGGGCCAATGACAATCGCCTGCCTGATTGAGAATACTGTCCGAGCAGCGGCAACACGTGTCCGCACGTAATTTCAATGTTCAAGAACTGATTGGGCTACGCGACGGTGGCAATTTTTGGCATCACGACTGCGCGCAAGCGAGGCAAGACGGCACTTGACGTGGGGAACGCGTTGATTTCTCGCTGACCTATGATGGCATCGGTTGCCAGCAGCTTCAACATGCCCGCATTGGGTCGGCCGACCGTCTGCTTTCTACATTTCCCTGCTGAGACCAGTCAGTCCGGTATCGGCCCGTTTTCCGCCGGAAATTGATTTCCCCGCGGTCGGCAACGCCGCTGCCTTCGGACTTCGGCAGTGGGGTGGGAAGCAGACTGGCAGCTTATGGGTGGCGGAGTTGGGAAGACGGCCTTGAGCGTTCCCACACCTGTTCGCTACTCACCCGCGACCAAGTGCTCCACGTCAAACCCTAAGAAGCGAATTCCTCGAATGGAGCGATTGTTGAACGGAGGACGTTTGGCGTCTCCCCAGCCCAGCAGTTCCATCACACACGCCTCGCCGAAGCCATTGAGTTTATAGGTTCCAAATATGCAATCATAGGCACGCTCGATCGCTTCGCCGGAACCTGCCAGAAGATAGCGAACGGTTCGCACAACATCCTCGCGCGTATTTTTCTTCTGGAAGTCGATGCGCAGCCGTTCAAGTCCTGACAGGTCCTGCCCGATATCTTTGGAGACAAAACGCAAGCGTTCGAGAAAGGCATGGCATCCCGTGAGATACCTGAACAGATCGTCAAAATTGAGCTGGTCCAGCTCGTGCGGATCACAGAGGTAGGTCCTGATGTTCGCGACTGCCCGGCGACCTGGAGGCCCAGATCGGCGCCTTCGTCGAACACTACAATCACAGGCGCTATCATGAGAGCCTCGACAACGTGACCCCGGCAGACGCCTACTTCGGCAGGGCCGCAGCCATCATAAAACAGCGCGAAAGGATCAAACGACAAACCATCCAGCATCGGCGCTTGCAGCACCGCAAGCTCGCCGCATAACATCAACCCAAAGACGAGGCCGATACTCCGCTAATCCAAGACCCAAACTGCGCCAAATGATCTGACGACGGACAAATGAAGTCGGTGGCACGTGCTCGAACGGTGCAGTTCGACGAACAGAAGATAATTGGCTCCAGCCAGC
>NZ_JBHSLL010000005.1:0-3371 GCF_042656785.1 Aquamicrobium segne | reverse complement strand
TTCTGGCTGCGATTGAACCGATCTTCTGGGAGGATTTCGCGGGTCGCGTGCTGCCCTTCGATCGCGAGGGGGCAGATACCTATGCCACACTTGCCGTAGAACGCCGGCAAAGTGGCCGCCCCATCAGTCAGTTCGATGCGCAGATTGCTGGGATCGCCTTGTCTCGGGGTGCAGCTGTTGCAACGCGTAACGTTGCCGATTTCGAGGGGATCGGGCTGACGATCATCGATCCGTGGACCTATGGAGGGTGAGCCGAAGCGCACCTGATGCGAAACCCTGCAACCTGCATGACACTTATTTTCGCTGGCCGCTCCGTTGCTCCTCGGCGGCGACCAAATCCCGCAAAACAGCTAGGTCCATTGCTACGGTAGGAGAGAGGCGAGCTACTTCCGCTGCCACCTTGACCCAATGAAAAAACTCCTCCCGATCGCCTCCGAGGCGACTACGAGTCGCACGGCGCTGTGCCTCGTAATAGGCCCCGGCGTCCTCAGCGGCGAGGAGATATAGCGCGTCTTCTCGCCAGCGATTGCGACGGGCGCGTCGCTGGCGCCTCCAGCGTTTAATCGCCTCCAGCATTTCCTCTCAATGCCTCCAATGCGTCGGGGGCGGCGGGCCGAATAGGCGAAGACCCGCTAGCTTCAGCTGCGCCAAGAGTCGCCCCTTTTGAGACGCCCCGGTCACGCATTGTAATCGCTCTTGGAGATCATGTAAGTGGAGATTGGAGAATGGGAAAATCGGCTGAGGTACCAAGGTGAACGAAACCACCGTCAATGACACCGACAGGCTTATTCAACTGACCACCGATATCGTGTCGGCGTATGTTTCGAACAATCCTGTTCGTGTCGGGGACCTTCCCCAGCTCATCGCCGATATTCATCACGTCCTGCAGCAGCAAATCGCCCCAGCAGTGTTGAAATCGGACAACCCCCAGAAACCGGCTGTTCCGATCAGGAAGTCGGTCAACCCCGATTACATTATCTGCCTCGAGGACGGGAAAAAGTTCAAATCACTGAAGCGGCATCTTGCAACCAGTCACGGCCTCACACCGAGCGAATATCGTGAGAAATGGGGTCTCCCAGCAGACTACCCTATGGTTGCCCCAGCCTATTCGTCGGCGCGCTCGGCCCTGGCGAAGGCCACAGGCCTCGGGCGCAAAACCAAAACTGATGAACCAGCGCCCGCAGCACCTGCGAGACGAAAAAAACTCGGTCTTAAATTCTCCTGACAGCGAAAGACCAGCACATTCTATGAGATAGGGTGACTTCGGGACAACGCCTGCGTACGAAAAGAACTCGCTATCGAAAACGGGAGAATCCGTTTTCGAGGTGCAACGATCTACTCAATTTCGAGGCGATGAACCATGCTGGCTGATTTCCCTATCACGGTCCTCTATGCTCAGGTGGTGGTTCACACGGAGGACCGTGCCGCCTACGGTCTTCTATGGACCGACGATCACGTCAGCCAGGGGTTCGCCTGGTCACCAGGATATGTGAGCTTCGGTGTGCCCGACCATGACGGTGAGGTTTTGGTAGGCGTGGAGATGGGGGAGGGCGACAACTTCCGCTCTGAGGCCCTTTGGGCGGTCCAAGTGCCTTTCTCCGTAAAGGGGCCTGTGCAGATTGGCACCCTCTTCGACACTCAAAGCGTCAATGTGCCCGAGGGAAGCTACAATCTCATTTATCAAGGATTGGTCGGAACCGATGATTATTCATATATCCTGCGTCTGAGCTTTTCGCAGAGCGACGCTCCGCAATTTCGTATCCTGAAGAAGGGCGGAGAGATCACCACAGATATAGTCCTGCGCCGCGATGCCGACCCGGCGCAGTAGGGAGCCGCGGATGATGCGGTATTGCCTAGCTTTGCGCATTGGTCACAACGCGCTACTAGGCCGTGTGGACGAATTTGAGCAAGCATAGGCCGGCAGCGAAGCTGACGATCGAGCGGAAATTCCGTGCGGTCTTTTCGCATCGCAGAGCGACGCGCTTGAAGCGCTTGAGCCGCCCGAAGCCTTGCTCGATACGAGCGCGCGCCTTGTAGAGCGTCTTGGCGAAGAAAGCCTGCGGGTTCTTCTCATTGGCCTTGTGCGGGATCACCGGGGCGATGCCGCGAGCCCGCGCGGCGGCGCGATTGGCCTTGCTGGAATAGCCTTTGTCGCCCAGTGCGGCGCGTGGGGTGATGTCCGGCCCTATGTCGAGCAGGGTCTCGAAGCGGGTTGTGTCCGCAACCTGACCGCCGGTTAGATCGAACGCGATGATGTCGCCCGAATTGTCCGCCTTGGCGTGGATTTTGGTCGTGAACCCGCCACGCGAGCGTCCGAGCGCCTGGCCTTGCTGCCCCCCTTTGCGCCGGCCGCCGAGATATGGGCGCGCACAATGGTGGAATCGAACATCTGGATCAAATGGGCCGATGCGCTCATCTCGGCCAGCGTGTCGAAGAAGGCTTCGAACACGCCGGCCTTGCTCAGCCGGTCAAAACGCTTCCACACCGAGTTCCAATGGCCGAAGCGCTCCGGCAGCGCCCGTCAGCGCACATTCTCCACCGTGAAGAAGTGCATCGCTTCCAGAAACAACCGGTCATCCGCGGCCTTGCGGCCCCGCCGGGGCAGGCAGGCCCGGAAGACCTCCAGCGCGTTCGCCCAATCCGTATCCGTCATCTTCGTGGACATCGCCGACCTCCAAATCAGTCAGCAACCTATGAAACACACCGGATTCGTCCCCGGAACCCCAAAACCTATGCCTGAGTCAATTCGTCCACACGGCCTAGGTTTCCCAGTGGGCAAGCATATTCCGGGTGCTGTTCAACATCCTTAGCGAAAATCGCGTGTCTTCACTTTGATTTCATCTGGGCGGTCGTAGTCATCGACCGAGTTCGCTGGCCTGGTCAGACCGCGCGGATCAGGTGCCGGCGAAAAGTGCTGGAGCTCGTAGCCGCGACCATGTGACAGCGGAAATTGCACTTCACGTGCGCCGACGCTGGCCAGTTCCGCCGAAAGGTCGAACAGTTCATGGGCGACAACGTGGACGACATCACCCTCTCGCTGCACCCTGCCCTTTACTCCGATCATCCCCGAGCCAAGCACGATACGGCGATGTTTTTCGAAGACCTTGGTCCAGACGACAAGATTGGCCACAGCCGTCTCATCCTCAAGCGTGATGAACATCACGCCTTTCGCCGATCCGGGTCGCTGGCGCACCAACACCAGCCCGGCGACATGGACCCAGCGTCGGTCACGGCAAGCGGTCGCCTCTGCGCAAGTCATGATACGCCGGCGGGCCAGATCCGACCGCAGGAATGAAACGGGGTGTTGGCGCAGGGTCAATCCGAGATGACCATAGTCCTCCACGACCTCCTTTCCGGCCGCCATGGGGCGA
>NZ_JBHSLL010000004.1:0-15251 GCF_042656785.1 Aquamicrobium segne | reverse complement strand
TCATGGGCTTCGTCAAACTCGCTGCAATCGCAATATGGCTCAGATAGTTAAATCGTCACCACAACCTAGAACCCATCTCCCGAAACTGGTTTCCGGTTCGGGAGACAGGCTCTAAATCACCATCTGGAGGCAAACAGTCAGGCCCGCTCGGTCAGGGCCGGTTCGCCTTTGCGTTCGCGGATCAGATTGGCGAAGCGGCGAAAGAGATAATGCGAATCTTGCGAGCCGGGTGAGGCTTCGGGGTGATGCTGCACGGAAAACACCGGCTTGCCGGTAAGGGTCAGACCGCAGTTTGAGCCGTCGAACAAGGAAATATGTGTTTCCTTTACACCCTCGGGCAGTGAGGCCGTTTCAACCGCAAAACCATGGTTCATCGACACGATCTCGACCTTGCCGGTGGTGTGGTCCTTGACCGGATGGTTTGCGCCATGATGGCCCTGGTGCATTTTTACCGTTTTGGCTCCGGCTGCGAGCGCCAAAATCTGGTGGCCAAGGCAGATGCCGAAGATCGGAATATCGGTTTTCAAAAGTTCACGCAGCATCGGCACGGCATATTCACCGGTGGCCGCAGGGTCGCCCGGGCCGTTGGAAAGAAAAACGCCATCGGGCTTCAAGCCCAGAATATCTTCAGCCGAAGCGGTGGCGGGCACGACGGTGACTTTGGCTCCAAGTCCGGCCAGCAGGCGCAATATGTTGCGCTTGACGCCAAAATCGACGGCAACAATGTGCATGGAAGCTGCATCCACCTCGCCATAGCCCTCATTCCAGACCCATGGGGTTTCTTCCCACTGGCTGGTCTTGCCGCCGGTAACCTGTTTTGCAAGGTCAAGACCAACAAGGCCCGACCAGCCGGCAGCCTTTTTCTTCAAAGCCTCAATATCAAAATGTCCATCCGGGGAATGGGCGATAACAGCGTCAACCACGCCTTTTTCGCGCAGCATTGCGGTCAGGGCGCGGGTATCGATACCCGACATGGCGATAATGCCGCGTTTTTTCAGCCAGGCATCAAGGTCGCTGGTGGCGCGATAGTTGGACGGTGTGGAAATATCAGCCTTGAAAATTGTGCCGACTGCGCCTGTGCGTGAAATGGAACCAAGGCTTTCTTCATCTTCCTCATTAACCCCGACATTGCCGATATGGGGGAAGGTGAAGGTCACGATCTGGCCTTCATAAGAGGGATCGGTCAAAACTTCCTGATAGCCGGTAAGGGCGGTATTGAAGCAGACTTCACCAATTGCCTCACCAGTTGCACCAAGGCCGTTTCCCTCGATTACCGTTCCGTCGGCCAGAACGAGAAGGGCGGTCGGTTTTTGTAAAACCCAGGGGGCAGTGCTGGCCATGGCGGCGCTCCATCTTGAAACTTTGCGCGAGACATGCGGTGTCCGACCGTCTATCCGCGGCACAAAACGCGCGGCAGCGACCCTTCGCAACCTGCGCGCACAAAGTGCTCTGTTCATGCTAAGGTTTCGAGATAGGGGAGACAAAGGCTTGGGTCAACACCATGTAGAACCAGATGACAGATTTTCTGGCTCTGGAATTATGTGTTGCTGCTTAAAATCAGCTTTCGGCGTGTGAAAACATGCTTTATTCCGACATGTATCAAGGAGAACAGATCATGCGCGAACGGCTGATGAACGAGGTAAAAACAGCAATGAAGGCGGGCGACAAGTCGCGCCTTTTAACGCTGCGGCTGATTCAGGCAGCCATCAAGGATCGCGATATTGCCAATCGTGGTGTGGGCAAGGACGCAGCCGGTGCCGATGAACTGGCCCAGCTTCTGGCTAAAATGGTGAAGCAGCGTGAAGATTCGGCCAAGGCGTTTGACGATGGTGCGCGCCCCGAGCTTGCCGCCAAGGAGCGTGAAGAAATTATGGTTATCCGCGATTTCATGCCCCGACAGATGGATGAGGCGGAAACGGAAGCGGCAATTCGCGCAGCCATTGCTGAAGTCGGGGCGGCCAGCATGAAGGATATGGGCAAGGTGATGGCGCTTTTGCGCGAAAACCATGCCGGACAGATGGATTTCGGCAAGGCAAGCACCCTGATCAAGAGCTTGCTTTAACCGTTTTGAGGCGTGAGCCACGCAGCAGGCCGCGCTCTTCCAGAACCGGATAAACGATCGAGGTCAGCAGAGAATTGATCTGTTTCAAATCCCGCAGCGTATCCAGATGGATGGAACTGGTCTCGATCGACTTCAGCGTGCCGTCACGCAGCCGCAGGAAATGGTTTTGGCTGATGTCGCGCTCCATATCGCGCAGCCGGTCTTTTTCCTGAACAAGCTGTCGTGCCGTTTCGGTGTCACGCGAGACCAGCACATTGAAAGTAAGGCGGGCATTGGCCAGTACAGCGGCGTGGAAGGCAGTCAGTTCCTTCCAGCCTTCCGGCGTAAATTCCAGATTCTTGGTTATTTTCTTGCGCACATGAATGAGCATGTTGCGCACAATAATATCGCCTACCTGCTCAAGCTTGACGCAGGCGCCGATCAGTTCCTGACAGCGCAGCGCCTGATCTTCGGTCAGTGAATTGCGGATCAGCTTGGCCAGATAGATCTTGATGGCGGCATGGCGCTCATCAACCCGGTCATCGAGTGCGGCCAGCGCCTGGATCTTGTCCTCGTCAGCATTTTCATAAAGCTCAATAATGCGCTGGAGCATGATCTCCACGGTTTCGCACACACGCACAACCTCGCGTGTGGCATTGGCAAGGGCCTGTGGGGGGCTGGAAAGGGCAGTTTCTGACAGGGCTGAAAGCTCTGTGATCTGTTCCGGTTCCTCGGCTTGTGGAGCGCTAAGGGCAACAATTTTTTTGGACGCGCGATAGACAAGACCGGCCAGTGGCAGTCCGGCGAGCAGGATGATGACGTTGAACAGAATATGGGCGTTGACGATCTGGTCTGATGCCGTGCCGCCTAAAAAGTCGATCTTTGGTTCCAAAATCATCACCAGCGCCAGCATGATGATGGAGCCGACGCCACGCATCAGCAAATTGCCGACCGGAACGACACGCACATCGGCTTCGGAATTGCGGGTTAGCATCGGAGCAATGATGGAAGAGCCCAGATTGACGCCCAGTACCAGCACCACGCCAAGCTCTGGCGTAATCAGCCCGCGCCCGGCCATGGTCGCCATCAGGATGACGGCGGCAATGGAAGACTGGAACAGCCAGGTCACAAGCGCTGCCAGCAGATAGGCGGTGATCGGATCATTGGAGAAATAGTTGAGGATGATCGGCATCAATGCGCTTTCGCGCAGCGGCTCTGATGCCTGCCCGATCATTTCCAGCGACAGGATCAGCAAGCCGATGCCGACGAGAATCCGGCCCTTTTGACGCCAGTCACGGCTTTCGGTGGCCATGAACAAAAAGGTTCCGATAATGAGGCATAAAGGCACGAGCAGGGTCAGATCATAGGTGAGCAGCTTGACGACCAGCGCTGAGCCGATTTCTGCGCCGCGCACCGCTAATTGTCCGGCAAGGCCTGAAACAAGACCTGCCCCGGCAAAGGAGCCGATCAGCAGGGTGACAGCGGTTGAACTTTGCAGCGCAATGGCAAGCCCCGTGCCCGCCAGCACTGCCATAAATGGATTTTTCAAGGTGGCGCGCAGCTTGTGGCGCAGCACATCGCCATAGGCGCGCTCCACACCGGTTTTAACCAGACGGGTGGCATAGAGCATCAAGGCGACCGCGCCAGCCAGATGAATGAGGACAACGGACCCGGTCATGCAAAGGCCCCAGTAAAGGTCCCGGAAAAGGCCCGGGCAAGGGTCTTGGCATGACAAAATGCTGCGGCCGTATTTTGATGCGGCCACGAAAGACACAGCGTGCGACCGGCGCAGCGGGAGGTTTGATAGACAAGCATGGCGGGAGTACCCAGTGCCGACATGTGAGTCGGGCAATCAAAATCATTCAGTCAGCCTGACAATGTGACCGAATTTCCGCACCATCGCAAGGCAGGCGGAAATTGCAATGGGACAAGCAAGCAGAGCTCATAGTATTTTCTTGAGAAATAGAATCGGAAAATGGTCGCAACAGTTGGATTTCATTACGAAACTGTAACAGGCGTGTTCAGTTCCGGTTCATGTGGCGCGCTCTATTTCTCAGGTTAGAAACAACACAGGAGCGCCTTTTATGAAACGCATCATTCTTTCCATTCTGACGGTCTCCATGCTGGCCGCCACCTCGCTTCAGGGGCAGGCCGCACCTCTTAATCGTCCGGCCACACCGCAGGCAGAGTTTGTGCAGGTCGATTATCGCAAGCCTGCGCCCAGGCATAATAATGGGCCAAAATACAACAAGCAGGCCTATAAATATGACAATAAGCGCAGCCATAACCGCTATGGCAAGCAGACGGTGAAGAAGCCGAAACATCATGTGCACAAGCGCCATGACTGGAAGCGCGGCCAGCGTTATTCCGATTGGCGCCGTCATGCGCCGGTGCGTGATTATCACCGCTATGGCCTGAAGCGTCCGGGTCCGGGGCAGCAATGGATCAAGGTGGATAATGATTATTTGCTGTTGAGCCTTGCTACAGGGCTGATTGCGGGTGTGATTGCTGCCCGGTAAATATTTCTGGCAAAACCTTGGAAAGGGCGGCCTTGTGCTGTCCTTTTTCGTTTTTTGCCTGTGAATACCGGACATAGTGATGGCCGGGAGTCGTCTTGCGCGCTGTGGCGGTCTATATGTCAGGAAAATGAGCAGTTTTCCAATGCGCTTTTCGCCTGCATTTCTTGATGAGATACGCGACCGGGTACCGATTTCATCGGTGATCGGGACGCGTGTGACATGGGACAGACGCAAGACCAATGCGCCCAAGGGCGACTGGTGGGCGTGCTGCCCGTTTCATGGCGAAAAATCACCCAGTTTCCATTGTGAGGACAGCAAGGGCCGCTACCATTGCTTTGGGTGCAGCGCTTCTGGCGATCATTTCAAATTCCTGACCGAACTGGAAGGCCTGAGTTTTCCCGAGGCGGTGGAGCGCATTGCCGATATGGCCGGTGTGCCATTGCCAGCGCGTGATATGCAGGCCGAACAGCGTGAAAAACAACGCGCAGGGCTGACCGACATCATGGAAATGGCGACGGTTTTTTTCCAGGAGCAATTGCAGGCAGCAGACGGGGCAAGGGCCCGTGCCTATTTGCGCGATCGTGGATTGTCGGCTGCCACGCAGCAATCCTTCCGGCTGGGTTATGCGCCTGAAAGCCGCAATGCGCTGAAGCAATATCTGGCGGCGCGCGGGGTGGACAGGCAGGATATCGAGGCCTGCGGCCTTGTCATCCATGGGCCTGATATTCCGGTTTCTTATGACCGGTTTCGTGATCGCATCATGTTTCCGATTCCCGATTCACGCGGGCGCATCATTGCCTTTGGCGGCCGGGCCATGTCGCCCGATGCGCTGGCCAAATATCTCAATTCGCCTGAAACCGAGCTTTTTCACAAAGGCAATGTGCTTTACAATTTTGCCCGTGCCCGCAAGGCGGTGGCGCGTGGCGAAACCGTGGTGGTTGTCGAAGGCTATATGGATGTCATTGCCTTGGCGCAGGCCGGTATTGAAAATGCTGTTGCGCCACTGGGAACCGCGCTGACCGAAAACCAGCTTGAATTGTTATGGCGCATGTCGGGTGAACCGATCTTGTGTTTTGATGGCGATGGTGCGGGGCTTAAGGCGGCGTGGCGGGTGGCCGATCTGATCTTGCCGATGATCGGGCCGGGCAAGACCGCCCGCTTTGCCCTGTTGGCGGAAGGCAAGGACCCGGATGATCTGGTGCGTGACGGGGGGGCAGACGCCTTGCGGGCAGTTCTTGCCGAGGCAAGGCCGCTGGCTGATCTTTTATGGATGCGCGAAACGTCCAGCGTTAATTTCGATACGCCTGAGCGCCGGGCAGAACTTGAAAAAACGCTGCGCGACCTGACCAGCCGTATTCGCGATGAGACGGTGCGCTTTCATTATAATCAGGATATGCGCGATCGTGTGCAAGGCTTTTTTGGCAATCAGCGCCGCCAGAAGGGGCAAGGCCAAGGGTGGGGCCAGGGTCAGGGACGAGGTCAGGGGCAGAGGGGACAGTATGGCCACAGAACTGGCAGCAATGCGCAAGGAACAGGCCCATGGTCACGGCGGGCCGGGGCAGGCGCAAGTGGCGGCATAACTGAAAGTCTTGGCCGTTCAGCACTTTTGAAGCGCGGTGGTGAAGTCATGACCGTGCGTGAGGCAAGCATTGTGGTGGCGCTGATCAACCATCCGGCGCTGATTGACGAATTTTTTGCCCATGTCGAATTTCTTGACCTTGCCAATAGTGATTTGCGCAAGCTGCACATCGCCCTTCTGGACGCTTTGGCGCTTGATATGGCCAATGACCGGCGCATGGTTATTGAAGCCATTAAACAGGCAGGCCATGGTGACATATGGGTGCGCGCCGAGGCGTTGATGCGCCGCATGCGCCAGTGGCCGGCGCTGGAAGAGGCGGCTTTGGATGATGCGCGCGATGCTTTTGCACAGGCCCTGCACTTGCACCGCAGCGCGCGCACTCTACATAAAGAGCTTAAATATGCTGAAGCTGCCCTTGCCAGCGACCCCACGGATGAAAATTATCAGCGCCTTGTTGAAATTCAGGCGCAAATTCGGGACGTGCAGGCAACGGAGGCTTTGATCGAAGGGTTTGGCGTGTTGTCAGGTCGTGCTGGCAGGAGTTGAAGGCTGGTTTCTTGAATGCCGCTGATGGTGATCAGCGCCTTTATATGGGCCTTAAAACTGTGTTGCGGCGCAGGCAAAGGGCATTTTGAGGCAATTGATTCGCTTTTTACAGGCGAATCATGTCACAGGCCCTTGACCTGACAGTATAATGACAGAATCACGTCGATTCTCATTCATTGTGAACCAATGTGCTTTAATTCGACAAAACGTTGACGAATAGAAGGCAGATACAAAATGCCGTTTGATGCAAGGTGGATTTCAGGATTCGATTGAAAATTCAGGATATCCGTATTCGGCGGGAAAAGTAGCTGTTGAGCCACAGGGCGCTTGAACGCGACATGTGAGCATGTTTGCGCAGCAAGGTTTGGATTTCGCGGCTTAAAACAGCCGTCTGGAGGCAGAAGAAGAATGGCGACAAAGGAAAAGGAAGACGTCGAGAACGAACGCGAGGGCACGACCGACGGCCCATTGCTCGACCTTTCCGACGATGCTGTCAAGAAAATGATCAAGCTCGCGAAGAAACGCGGCTATGTGACCATGGATGAGTTGAACGCGGTTCTGCCTTCCGAAGAGGTTACGTCCGAGCAGATCGAAGATACGATGGCGATGCTGTCCGATATGGGCATCAATGTCGTGGAAGATGATGAGCAGGCCGAGGAAGAGGCCGAAAGCTCGCCGGAAGACCCGCAGGAAGTGGCCGAACAGACCGGCACTGCGGTTGTCGCCGCAACCAAGAAAGAGCCGACCGATCGCACTGATGATCCGGTGCGCATGTATCTGCGCGAAATGGGCACGGTGGAGCTTCTGTCGCGGGAGGGCGAAATTGCCATTGCCAAGCGCATTGAGGCTGGTCGCGAGACGATGATTGCCGGGCTTTGTGAAAGCCCGCTGACGTTTCAGGCGATCATCATCTGGCGCGATGAGCTGAATGAGGCAAGGATTTTGCTGCGCGAGATCATTGATCTTGAAGCCACCTATGCCGGCCCGGAAGCCAAACAGGCGCCCGTGGTGGAGCGCCAGGAAGATGCGGGCAAGCCCAAGCCGGAAGAGGCGCGTGGGCGCAGCGGACGCCGCGATGATGACATTACCAATGTCGGTGGCGAGGGCACCACGGAAGATGATGAGGAAGAAGAAGATGAAGTGAACCTGTCGCTGGCCGCCATGGAGGCGGAGTTGCGGCCACAGGTCATGGAAACTCTTGATGTCATTGCCGATACCTATAAGAAGCTGCGCAAATTGCAGGATCAGCAGGTGGAAAACCGGCTGGCCGATGCGGGCACGCTTTCACCAAGCCAGAGCCGCCGCCTCAAGGAGTTGAAGGACGAACTGATTACGGCGGTGAAGTCGCTGTCGCTCAATCAGGCGCGCATCGAGGCGCTGGTGGAGCAGCTTTACGACATCAACAAGCGGCTGGTGCAAAATGAAGGCAAGCTTTTGCGGCTTGCCGAGAGCTTTGGCGTGCGCCGTGAGGAATTCCTGAAAGAATATCAGGGGTCTGAACTGGATTCCAACTGGGCAATGGCGATTGGCGAACTTCCCGGTCGTGGCTGGAAAGAATTTCACCAGAACAAGCAGGACGCGATCCTTGAAATTCGCAGTGAAATTCAGGAACTGGCGACCGAAACCGCCATTTCGATCGCTGAATTTCGTCGGATCGTCAATCAGGTTCAAAAGGGCGAGCGCGAGGCGGCCATCGCCAAGAAGGAAATGGTGGAGGCCAATTTGCGTCTCGTCATTTCCATTGCCAAGAAATACACCAATCGCGGCCTGCAATTTCTTGACCTCATTCAGGAAGGCAATATCGGCCTGATGAAGGCGGTGGACAAGTTTGAATACCGGCGCGGTTACAAATTCTCGACCTACGCCACATGGTGGATCCGGCAGGCCATCACCCGCTCGATTGCCGATCAGGCGCGCACCATCCGCATTCCGGTGCATATGATCGAGACGATCAACAAGATCGTGCGCACCTCACGCCAGATGCTGCATGAAATCGGTCGTGAACCAACACCTGAAGAACTGGCTGAAAAGCTGGCCATGCCGCTCGAAAAAGTGCGCAAGGTGCTCAAGATCGCCAAGGAGCCGATTTCGCTTGAGACGCCGGTGGGCGATGAGGAAGATTCCCACCTTGGCGACTTCATTGAGGACAAGGGCGCAATTCTGCCGATTGATGCCGCCATTCAGGCCAATTTGCGTGAGACGACGACGCGGGTGCTGGCGTCGCTGACGCCGCGTGAGGAGCGTGTGCTGCGCATGCGCTTTGGCATTGGCATGAACACCGACCATACGCTGGAGGAAGTGGGCCAGCAGTTTTCGGTGACACGTGAGCGTATCCGCCAGATTGAGGCCAAGGCGCTGCGCAAGCTCAAGCATCCGAGCCGTTCGCGCAAGCTGCGTTCGTTCCTCGATAGCTGATGGCGTGTTTTTTTGCAGGGATTGACAAAAGGGCCGGGCAGATGTCCGGCCCTTGTGTTTTAAAGCCTGTCTTGCAAAATGCTCTGTGCTGCACTGATATGGATGAATGAGGTTTGAATGTCTTTTCTGAAACGACTTTTTGGTGGCGGGGGCGCGCAACAGGTGGAGGAGCCCAAGCCGGCCCGGCAGGTCGAGCATAAGGGTTTTACCATTGTCGCCATGCCCTACAAGGCCGATGGCCAATACCAGACCAGTGGAGTGGTTTCCCGGGAGATTGACGGTATGGTGAAAGAGCATAAATTCATTCGCGCCGACCGTTTTCCCAGCCTTGATGATGCGGCTGACATATCGATCCGCAAAGGTATTCAGATTGTCGATGAACAAGGCGACAGCATTTTTGATTGATTAGAGCCTGTCTCTCGAGACTTGAGAACCAGTTTCGAGATAAAGACATGCGTAAAAATAAAGATTTAAAGCGTGTCGCAACTTTTTAGATTCATGCAACACGCTTTAAGTTTCTCTATACGCATGATCCCAAAAAGTCTGCAGCTTTTTGGGATCATGCTTTAATCAGCGCGCGCGATAGGCGCCACCAATGGCGTAATCCTGCGGATCGTGACACGCCGGTTCTCACGCTCGGGCGATTGTGTGTTGATCTTGAGGTAGGATTCGCCATAGCCCTGCGTGACCAGATTTTCCGGGGGAACCCCAAAGGCGCCGCTCAGCGCTTCTGCCACCGCTTCGGCCCGACGATCTGACAAGGCCAGATTGGCCTCATCAGAACCGACCGCATCGGTATGGCCTTCGATCAGGAAGGTTTCAGCCGGGTTTTTGTCCAGCATCCGTTCCATGGCAATGGCAATGCCGTCCAGCTTGTTGACCTCTCCCTCATTGATGGAGGCTGAGCCGAACTCGAAATTCAGCGTGTCGAGGTCGATACGCCGGGCAATGTCACGCACCCGGGCCGAGCGCTTGACTTCGTCAATCGAATAAAGACGCTCGATACGTTCCACGGGGGGCTGTTCCAGAAAGTCATAATAGACATCCGGATTGCGCGCGCGCCGCGATTCTAGAATGTAATCATCGCGCGGGATATTCAGGTGAAGGGGCGGCAGGTCCTGACCGGGATCGCGCCAGTTGCGCATATCCTCATAATGGCGCTGATCAACATAGTTGAGAATATATTCGCGGCCATCGGGCATGATGCGCGAACGCTGGATGACGTCGCCGGTGCGATTGCGGATGGTGACGATCCGGGTGCCATTGTCACGCATGATGACCTCGCGGGTGCGGCCGCGTGGCAGGTCTTCATAATAGACATCACGGGCATTGCGGGTCATGCGGGGGCGATCATCGCTTTCGACAAAAGTCTGGCCGCCAAGCTGGAGAATGACACGGTTGCCAATCTCGCGCAGAACATCGGTTCCGTCTGGCCGCTCGCGACGGCGTTCGTCTGGAGCGCGGTCGCGACGTGTACCTTTTTCCTCGATGATCGGCACGATTTTTTCTGGCGCAATTGCTTGCTGGGCTGCCTGGTCATCTGCAGGGGGCGGGCTGTCCTTGACTGGCTGCCGCTGTTTTTCGGCCTGTCTTTCGTTGCCGGGTCGTTGCTCCATCATCTGTTTGGATTGACCCTTTTGGCTGTCCAGAACAGGGGTGTCGGCGGGATTGACCGTCTCGGCTTCTGCCGGGCTTTCGCCAGACTGCTCAGACTGCTCAGACTGCTCAGACTGCTCAGCTTGGGCCGCGGGTTCTTCCTGATCCGGCTCAGACTGAGGTGTTTGTTTTTCAGTTCTGTCTTGTCGTTGCCGGTCACGGCGTGGATTGTTTGCCTCAACAGGAACTTCTTCAGGAACAGGAGCAACCTCAGGGACTGGAATATCTTCAGGTGCAGGTGCTGCTTCTGGAACGGGGATTTCTTCGGGTACAGGTTCCGGCTGGGCTTCAGGTTCGGTTGCCTGCTCTTGTGTTTGAGGCTCAGGGATTGCCTCTTCAGGCGCACTTTCGACTTCAGGGGTGGCCTCAGGGGTGGCCTCTGGGGTCGCTTGTGGTTCAGCCTGCGGCTCTGCCATGTTGCGATCCTGATCCTGTACGCAATTTTCGTCACCTTCCTCACATTCTGCTTGCGCCAGCAGCAATGGCTCGCCAAAAAATGGCTGGCTAAAAATTTCGGATGTGAAATCTTGTTGTGATGCAAGTGGCAGAGCCGCCAGCGGCGTTGCGGCCATGAACAGGCCAATTGCTGTTCCTGCAAGAATATGAGGGTGGCGTTTCATGGTGTCGCTCTCCTTGAACCGTGCGTTTTGTCTCTGTCGAAACCTGCGGCTTTATCTTTGGTTCCGATTGTTTGTCACAAAACAGCTTGCCATCCTGAAGCAGGGATAAGGCAAATCATGGTCAAAACCATGGTGCGGGAATGTTCATTTTCCGGCTGGCTTGACCTTGGCCGCCTTACGCGCCACATGCAACCTATGGAAAAATTGCCATTCTGGAAAACCAAACAGCTTGAAGAAATGAGCGCGACCGAATGGGAGCAGCTATGTGATGGATGTGGCAAATGCTGCCTGTCCAAGCTGGAAGATGACGATACGGGTGAGATTTACTGGACCAGTGTTGCCTGTCGCCTGTTCGATGCGGAGACTTGCCGCTGCTCCGATTATGAGAACCGCTTTAAGAAAGTTCCCGATTGTGTGGCCCTGACGCCAAAGAATGTGCGCACCATCACCTGGCTGCCGAGCACCTGTGCTTATCGGCTGGTGGCGCAGGGGCAGGATTTATACTGGTGGCACAGACTGGTTTCAGGCAGCGCCGATACAGTACATGAAGCTGGCACTTCCATTCAGGGGCGGGTGCAGGCCAGGGAAAATGATCTTAAAAGGATTGAAGATTATTTCGATTATGTTCTGGAAGAAGAGCCCTGAAAGATAAACAGGCTGAAAATATATTTTGCCTTACTTCAAATGGGTATTTATATGCACCCAGAATAGTCGGGCTATAAGGATTTTTGAATGCCGCCACCCGCATTGGAACAGGCTGAACTGCCAGAAAATGCAGTTTTCAAGAAATTAAGTGCGGCAATAGGTGAACGCACGGCGCGGGTAGGGGTCATTGGCCTTGGCTATGTCGGCTTGCCGCTGGCAATCACGGCGACACAGGCTGGTTTTGCTGTGCTGGGTTTCGACATTGATGTGGATCGTGTTGAATGCATCAATGCTGGCGAAACCATGATCAGGCATATTGATGGCGCCGTGTTGAAACAGGCCTCTGACAAGGGGCTTTTTGAAGCGACAGCTGATTTTTCACGATTGAGCGAGGCTGATGCCGTGCTTATTTGTGTGCCGACGCCGTTGACACGCCATCGTGAACCGGATCTGTCTTTTGTTAGCAGCACAGCCGCCGTGATGGCTCAATATTTGCGTGCCGGGCAATTGATTGTTTTGGAATCAACCACTTATCCTGGAACTACGGATGAGGTGCTGCGACCCATTCTGGAAGAAAGCGGCTTGAAAAGCGGTCATGATTTCTTCCTTGCCTTCTCGCCGGAGCGGGAGGACCCGGGCAATCCGGACTATGGCACATCGACAATCCCGAAAGTGGTGGGCGGAGATGGCCCGCTTGCGATGGCGCTGGCGGATGCGCTTTACAGCGCATTGGTGGCGCGCACCGTGCCGGTATCTTCCACGGCGACCGCGGAGGCGGTAAAGCTGACCGAAAACATTTTTCGGGCCGTCAATATCGCGCTCGTGAATGAGCTAAAGATTGTCTATGAGGCGATGGGCATTGATGTGTGGGAAGTTATCGATGCCGCCAAAACCAAACCATTTGGCTTCATGCCATTTTATCCGGGGCCGGGTCTGGGTGGCCATTGTATTCCGATCGATCCGTTTTACCTGACCTGGAAAGCGCGTGAATATGAGATTTCCACCCGCTTTGTCGAACTGGCGGGGGAAATCAACACGTCGATGCCGCGCCGTGTGGTGGACAAGATAGCGCGTGCCATGGATGAGCATCTGCGGCGCGGGTTGAATGGCGCACGGGTGCTGGTCCTGGGTGTTGCCTATAAGAAGAATGTTGATGATAAGCGCGAAAGCCCCTCCCTCAAGCTGATCGATCTGCTTGAGGAGCGTGGCGCAAGTACGGATTATCACGATCCCCATATTGCCGAGCTTACCATGTCGCGCGAGCATCCGGGTCTGGCCGGTCGCCGGTCGATCAGCCTGACAGTCAGTTCGGTTGCAAGTTATGATGCCGTGCTTATCGCCACTGACCATGACGGGGTTGATTATGGCATGGTGCTGGAAAATGCAAAACTGGTGGTGGACACCCGCAACGCCTGTGCCCGCCATGGCCTGATCTCAGAAAAGATCGTGAAGGCGTAACCTGGACTTGCCCGGAAAAAGTGGACAGGCTTTGGAGAAAATGGTGGGCCCGGAGGATTTCAGGCAACCCCACAATACCTTGGTTTTCAGCCATAGGTGGGACAATACCGCATTGCTAGAATCATTGTGTTTTCCTGATCATCTGTCCCACTAAAACCACTCGCTTGGCAGCGAGACGGTTCAATCTTTCCCAAGATATAAAATTATAGCCAAGTGATCGGGTAAAGCCTTCTTGACCGCTGCAATCCTATCCAGCACGATCCGTGCGGGGACCGGCGGAGGGGTTATGTCAGTTCAAATAAAGTACAAGCTCGTCTTTGAGGGCGGGGACGCTGATTATTATCGCTTACCCGCGCACGAAGGGGCCAGTTCACTTGAGGGCCTTACTTGGTCTGTCGCTCTAGTAACGAACTATGCTGCAACCGGCGAAATTCGATCTCGCGGCAGCCTATCGCCCCGTATCCGCACATACTTGCGACCTCCTCGACAAGGCAGCTTCCTAACCGAACTTTGGGTCATGGTTACCCAGCCCGAGAGCATCTTTCTAACATCTGTCATAGGGGTCTATGCTGTTAATTCTGTCAGTCAGGCCGTCAACGCGCTTATTGTAAAGTCGGTCAAAGAGGTGTGCGGACTCGCGGTTAACATGACTAAGAAGGAAGAGGATTGGCTGAAAGGGCTGCCTTCCGGTGATTTAGAGGCTTTGGTCGACAAAATTGAACCCTCAATGAAGCGAGCACATAATATTATTGGAGAAGGTGCAAGCACCATCACAATTAAGAAGGGTTATACTCCCTTAGTTGCACTCGATCACATCACCAAAGCATATGTGAATGCCGACCTCCGAGGTGATGAAAAAACCAGATCCGTTAGCGTCGGTGCGTTTAATGCCAACACTGGAAATGGGAGAGTATACTTGCCTGATGTTGGCAAGACCGTTCTGTTGATTTCCGCTGAGATCTGACCCGGGATTGGGGGATTTTTCCACTGAGATTTGACCCATGTTTGAACGCTATCCTGCTCGTTTTGGGCAGGAGATTAAGGAGTGTTGGACATGGCGTTTTTGAGCGTTATCCGGCGCTGGTATTTCCGGGATGGTTTTTCGATCCGGGAGATTGCACGGCGCACCGGCCTGTCCCGGAATACCATTCGCAAATATCTTCGGTCCGATACGGTTGAGCCGAAGTTCAAGGTACCTGAGCGGCCGAGCAAGATCGATTCGTTTGCCGAGAAGCTATCGGGCTGGCTGAAGGCTGAGAGTGCTGGGCGGTGTGCCCCGGCGCGGCATCTACGACAATATGCGCACGGCGGTCGACAAGGTCGGACGTGGCAAGGCCCGGCAGGTCAATGCCCGGTTCTCGGCCATGGCCAGTCACTTTGTGTTCGAGCCCGAATTCTGCAATCCCGCTGCGGGCTGGGAGAAAGGATTGGTGGAAAAGAACGTGCTTGATATGCGGCACCGGTTTTTCCAGCCGATACCGCACGCGAACTCGCTTGAGGAGTTGAATATCTGGCTCGAGCATCGGTGCAAGAGCTTGTGGGAGGAGACCTCTCACGGCGTTGAACCGGGCACCATTGCTGATGCCTGGCGGGTCGAGACCCAGTTCCTGATGGCTGTGCCGCGGGCCTTTGACGGGTTCGTCGAACACACCAAGCGGGTCTCGCCCACCTGTCTGATCCATCTCGAACGCAATCGCTACAGTGTGCCGGCCTCTTTCGCCAACAGACCGGTCAGCGTCAGGGTTTATCCGGACCGCATTGTTGTTGTAGCG
>NZ_JBHSLL010000003.1:0-164121 GCF_042656785.1 Aquamicrobium segne | reverse complement strand
TTTCTCTTCCGCTCTGGCACTCGCAGCAACCGTTATCTTCTGGCTGTGATCAACGAGTCCTGAGCCTAGTCAGTAGCTTCAGGAAATAGCCGCCAGCCCCACTTCCTCCAACCGGTCAAGTTGCGCCGATTCTTCGGCGCTCAATGCAATACCTTCAGCCAATGTCTGCTTGCGGGCTGCAAAGCGCCGCTGTGAAGGCAGGCGTGCACCTTGTCCGACAATGGCTTCAAACAGCACTTCAGCCCGCGCAAAGGGATCGCCCGGCCGGCCGGCGGCAAAACGTTCGGGGCTCATGGCGATAATCAATTCGCCATGGCGCGGGGCCAGCGTGGTGGTGCCCAGAAAATCCAGGGCTTCCTTGCTGGTAAAATCACCGATCATGATGCCAGCCAGCAATTCAATCATGGTCGAGATGGCCGACCCCTTATGGCCGCCAAATGGCAGCATGGCGCCAGCAAGGGCAGCTTCCGGGTCGGTGGTAGGCTTGCCATCGACATCAATTGCCCAGCCTTCAGGCAATTGGCGGCCTTCGCGGCGATAAAGCTCAATCTCGCCGCGTGCTGCAACGCTGGTGGCAAAATCAAACACATAAGGCGGCTTGTCTTCGCCACGCGGCCAGCCAAAGGCAAAAGGGTTGGTGCCAAGCAGCGGCTGGCTGCCGCCGCTGGGGGCAACCGTGGCATA
The DNA here is from genome assembly GCF_042656785.1 of Aquamicrobium segne. NCBI lineage: Bacteria > Pseudomonadati > Pseudomonadota > Alphaproteobacteria > Hyphomicrobiales > Phyllobacteriaceae > Aquamicrobium > Aquamicrobium segne. The sequence continues at coordinate 163,437 of NZ_JBHSLL010000003.1, read as the reverse complement.
GCTGGGGCACATGGCGATTGCCGCCACACCCAGCCCATTCAATGTTTCCACCTCCGGCCACAGGGCAGAAAAATGGGTGCAATCATTGATGACAAGGGCTGCAATACCAAGTTTTCTGGCGCGTTCGGCAAGCGCAGGAGCGCCAAGCGCAAAAGCTGCACAGGAATAAGCACCACCTGCCCCCACACGCAAAATTGCCGAACCGTCATCTTCAAGCACGGGCTTTGCATCAGGCGACACCTTGCCGGCCTTGAGCGTGCGCAGGCAGCCTTCAATGCGGTAAATACCGTGTGATTTGCAGCCGTCACGCTCTCCGGCCACAATCACGCTGGCCAGTGCTGCGGCATGTTCAGGCGAAAGCCCGCCTTTGCCGAAGATAGAAGCAACCCGTGCTTCCAGTTTCGCAACACTGATCACGACGGTTTTGCTCATGGCAGCGCCTGCTCCTTTGTCACTGGTCTGTGCCTGTTATCTGTATTGTCGCAAGCAGGCTGCTTTTTCAAGCCGCAGGCCCGCCAGACACAGGCGCCCTTCCGGCAATGGAGTATAAAAAAGCGCCCAGAAAAAGAACCGTCATGACCAGCACAATGGTTGGAGCCGGTGCACTGTCGATAAAAAAGGACGCATAAACACCGATGAAGGATGAGACCACCCCCACCAGCATGGCAACACACAACATGCCGGAAAAACTGCGCGCCAGAAGAAATGCAATAGCTCCCGGTGCAATCAGCATGGCAATGGCCAGAATAATGCCAACGGCCTGCAAGGCACCGACGATTGTCAGCGAAATCAGCGCCAGCAATCCATAATGCAGCACCCCCACCGGCAGACCGGCCACCTGCGCCTGCCCGGGATCGAAGGCATGGAGCAAAAGATCACGCCATTTTACCAGAACGGCACCGCTGGTCAAAACAGCGATGGCGGCAGACAGCGCAATATCATGGCCCGACACGCCCAATATATCGCCAAACAATATATGGTCGAGATGCACATCGGTCTGCACCTTGACGTAAAGCACCAGCCCCAGCCCAAACATGCCGGAAAAGACGATGCCCATCACCGTATCCTGCTTGATACGGCTGTTGTCTTTCAAAAACCCGGTGGCGACAGCGGCAAACATACCCGCAGCAAAGGCGCCGATCGCATAGGGAAAGCCGATAATATAGGCAATCACCACGCCCGGAAACACCGCATGGCTGATGGCATCGCCCATTAGCGACCAGCCCTTGAGCACCAGAAAACAGGACAAGAGCGCCATCGGCAACGCCACAAGCACAGCAATGATCATAGCGCTGACCATGAAATCAAAGCGAAAAGGCAGGCCAAGCGTCTCAATCAGGCTCATGGCGCAGCCTCTTTAAGTGTAATAGCCGCCTTCCGCCGCGCGGCCAGCCAGCCATGTTTGGGAGCAAGCAGGAAGGCGGCAAGGAAGATAAGCGTTTGCATCACCACGATGATGCCGCCCGTCGCCCCATCCAGAAAATAGCTGATATAGGCACCCAAAAAACTGGTGAGCGCGCCAATAGCGACAGCCAGCACCAGCAGGCGTTCAAACCGGTCGGTCAACAGATAGGCGGTGGCACCTGGCGTCACCACCATGCAGATGACCAGAAACGCCCCCACCGTCTGCATGGCGGCCACTGCGCAGGCTGAAAGCAGGGAAAAAAACACCACTTTAAGCGCTGTCGGATTGAGGCCAATCGTGCGGGCATGGCTTTCATCGAAGAAAGTGACCATCAAATCCTTCCATTTGAACAAAAGCACCATAAGCGAGACGAAGCCGATCAGCGCCAGTTGCAACGTATCTTGCGGGGTGATGGCCAGGATATTGCCCAGCACAATGGTCTGGATGCTCACCGGCGTGGGCGAGATCGAGATCATGAACAGGCCCAGCCCGAAAAAGGCGGAAAATATCAGGCCGATAATGGCATCTTCCTTCAGCCGTGTGCGCTGGTTGAAAAACAGCATGGCAGCCGCCGCCAGCCCGCCGGAAAAGAAAGCGCCGATGGAAAAGGGCAGGCCCAGCATATAGGCCCCGGCCACACCCGGCACGATGGAATGCGAAAGCGCATCGCCGATCAGTGACCAGCCCTTGAGCATCAGATAGCACGACAGGAAGGCGCAGACCCCGCCCACCAGTGCCGACACCCACATGGCGTTGACCATGTAATGATAGGAAAACGGCTCTAAAAGCAGGCTCATTTGGCGTCTCCGCCAAGCTTGTGTTCCATATTGTCCTTCTCGCCATAAAAGACGAGGGGCCGCTCATCATCAGAAAAAACGGAAAGGCGGCGGCGGTCGTCATCGTCATGCAGATGTTCGCCACCCAGCACGAAATGGCGCAACACGCCGCCAAAGGCGGCTTCCAGATTGGCTTGTGTGAAAACCTCGCTGGTGAGGCCATAAGCCAGCACCGTGCCTTTCAAAAGAATGGTGCGATCACAAAATTCCGGCACGGAACCGAGATTATGGGTGGAAACCAGCATCACCCTGCCCTCGTCACGCAATTGACGCAACAGGACAATGATCTGCTCTTCCGTTTTGACATCAACGCCGGTGAATGGCTCATCAAGCAGGATCACACCGCTGTCCTGCGCCAGCGCCCGGGCCAGAAACACACGCTTTTTCTGCCCCCCGGACAATTCGCCAATCTGACGCTTGCGATAGGCGCTCATGTCAACACGGGCCAGTGCAGCAGTCACCGCCTCATGATCGCTGGAGCGAGCCATGCGCATCATGCCCATATGGCCATAACGGCCCATCATCACCACATCTTCAACCAGAACCGGAAAATTCCAGTCCACTTCTTCCGCCTGCGGCACATAGGCGACAAGATTTTGACGCAGTGCCTGTTTTACCGGCAGATCAAGAATGGAAATTGTGCCCTTCGCCAGTTTTGCAAAGCCCATGATGGCTTTAAACAGGGTGGATTTTCCTGATCCATTGACGCCGACAAGAGCGGCAATCGTGCCTGTCGGTATTGAAAAGCTGGCATTTTGCAGCGCCGTATGCCCATTGCGATAGGTAACGGTTGCGTCTCTCACCATAATGCCCGATTGCGCATCCGAGGATGGTGAGTTGGCCTGTTCTTTTACAGAGGCTGTCACTTTACCGGTTCCCTTATGGTATGTCTGTCCGTGTCAACCCCTTGACGATGGTGTCGGACGTTACTCGCAGCAGATCCAGATAGGTCGGCACCGGGCCATCCGTGTCGCTGAGCGAATCGACATAAAGCACACCGCCATACTGAGCGCCGGTCTCGCGCGCCACCTGACGGGCTGGCTTGTCGGAAATGGTGCTTTCTGAAAAAATCACCGGAATGTTATTTTCACGGACCGCATCAATCACTTTCCTGACCTGCTGCGGGGTGCCCTGCTGATCGGCATTGACGGGCCACAGATACAGTTCTTTCAAATCAAAATCGCGGGCCAGATAGGAAAAAGCACCCTCGCTCGACACCAGCCAGCGCCTGTCTGCAGGAAGGGCATCAAGTTCAGCCTTGATCGGACCAATCATGGCCCTGATCTTGTCTTTATAGATTTCTGCATTTTCTGTGTAGGTTTCCGCATTTTCCGGGTCATATGTGACAAAGGCATCACGAATATTATCAACGTAAATCAGCGCTGCATTTGGCGACATCCAGGCATGCGGATTGGGCTTATCCGTATAAGGGCCTTGCGAAATGCTGATCGGCTCCACGCCATTTGAAACGACAACATCTGGCACATCTTTCAAATTCTGGAAGAATTTTTCAAACCAGAGCTCCAGATTCAAGCCGTTCCATAAAACAAGATTTGCGCCTTGCGCCCGCAAAATATCGCCCGGTGTGGGCGCATAGCCATGGATTTCTGCACCCGGCCGGGTGATGGATTCCACGATAGCGGCATCACCGGCAACATTTTTTGCCATGTCGGCAATCACCGTAAAACTGGTCACTGCCTTGAATTTTTCTGTCGCGTGAGCGGGTGCATGAACAGGCATGATCGCCAACAATGCAGCAAACACACTACCTGTCAGCCCGGCCAATAAAGAGCGCCTTTTCAGGAAAGACATTAAGATTTCCTTGGATATTAAAATTGCTGTAGCCTTACTTATGCTATTGAGAATGAATTGCAATAAGAAAATAGCACTTAAATCAGATAACGCCTGTTTTATGGATATTCGTCCAAACACCTTCCCAGCATCTTGAAACATGCTGTACCTTTGCGCTGATTTTCAAAGATTGATGGAGCAGCGATAATGGCGACAAGACTGGGGCAGATGATCGATCAGGGCGCAGGACGCGAACCGGCTGATCTGGTGCTAAAAAACGGCCGCTTCTTCGATCTTGTCAGCGGGGAACTGGTTGAGGGCGACATTGCCATTTGCGGTGATCGCATTGTCGGCACCTGTGCTTCTTACAAGGGCGTGAAGGAAATCGACATTTCCGGGCGTATTGCCGTGCCCGGCTTTATCGACACGCATCTGCATATTGAATCTTCACTGGTCACACCGCAGGAATTTGACCGCTGCGTGCTGCCGCGTGGCATCACAACGGCCATCTGCGATCCACATGAGATTGCCAATGTGCTGGGACTGGAAGGTGTTACCTATTTCCTCGACAGTGTAGCGCACACCATCATGGATATTCGGGTGCAACTGCCAAGCTGTGTGCCGGCCACGCATCTGGAAACTTCTGGCGCACAACTGACCATTGATGATCTGTTGCCGCTGGCTCATCATCCAAAAGTAATCGGCCTTGCCGAGTTCATGAATTTCCCCGGCGTTCTGGCGCGTGACCCGCACTGCATGGCCAAGCTGGAAGCCTTTCAGGAAGGGCATATTGATGGTCATGCACCGCTGTTGAGCGGCTATGGGCTGAATGGTTATCTTGCTGCCAAAATCCGCACCGAGCATGAGGCGACTTCCGCAGAAGAAGCGCTGGAAAAACTGCGCAAGGGCATGTATGTTCTGGTGCGTGAAGGCTCGGTCTCAAAAGATCTGGCCGCCTTGCTGCCGATCCTGACCGAGCGCAATTCGCCTTTCCTTGCACTGTGCACCGATGACCGCAATCCGCTCGATATTGCCGATCAGGGGCATCTCGATCACATGATCCGCACCGCCATTGCCGCAGGCGTCGAGCCGCTGACCATTTACCGGGCGGCTTCCATTTCAGGAGCGCGCGCCTTCGGGCTGTCAGATCGCGGCCTGATTGCCCCCGGCTGGCGGGCCGATCTTGTGGTGCTTGATACGCTGGAAGATTGCCATGCACAGATGGTGTTTTCGGCAGGACGCCTCGTTGATGATGCGCTGTTTGCTGCCCGCCAGCCCGTGGCCCCGGTCGGGCGTCACAGCGTGCGGGCGCGCCCCGTTGCAGCCGCCGATTTTCACATTCGCTCCAATAATGGCCATACCCGCCGTACCATCGGCATTGTTCCGGGCAAGATCATTACCCGCGATCTCGAATTTGACCTGCCCGTCGGTGAAAACGGCTTGGAAATCAGCCTTGCCGATGATGTTTTAAAGGTCGCTGTTGTGGAACGGCATGGCAAAAACGGCAATATTGCCACCGGCTTTGTCCATGGCTTTGGCTTGACGGCAGGGGCCATTGCCTCAACCGTCAGCCATGACAGTCACAATATCTGCATTGTCGGCTGTTCGGATGAAGATATGGCGCTGGCCGCCAACCGGCTGGGCGAAATCGAAGGCGGTTTTGTCGTGGTGCGCGATGGACAGATATTGGCCGAACTGGCCCTGCCCGTTGCCGGGCTGATAAGTCTCGACCGCTATGAAACCGTGCGCGACAAGCTGAAGGCGCTGCGCGCCGCCGCCCTGCAACTCGGCTCCACACTGGAAGAGCCGTTTTTGCAGCTTGCCTTCATTGCCCTTCCGGTCATTCCCCATCTTAAAATCACCGATATGGGGCTGGTCGATGTCGATCGCTTTGAATTTGTCCAATAAAGCGGCCTACGTCCTTCTGGATGCACGGCGTTCTCAAGTCTCAACAATCAGCCGGGCAGGCCCGCTTTCCACATGTCCGACAAGCGCTGTGCGGGGATAGCCTGCCGTCTTGATGCGCTCGATCAGGGTTTGCGCCATGGCAGGATCGACGCTGACAAGCAGCCCGCCGGACGTCTGCGGATCGGTCAGCAGATGTCGCTGCCAGTCTGGCATGTTTTGCGGCAAACTCACCTCATGCCCATAGCTTTTCCAGTTGCGATGGGAAGCGCCTGTTACAAAACCTTCTTGAGCCAATGCGGCAGCCTGAGCAAAAAACGGCACATATGATGCGTTCAGCCTGATGGTGACACCAGAGCCGCGCGCCATTTCAAGCCCGTGGCCCAGAATGCCAAAGCCGGTCACATCCGTCATCGCATGTACGTTGTTTTCAGCCCCAAGCTCGGCTCCGATCCGGTTGAGCAGCGTGGTGGAAGCCAGCATTTCCTCATAGGCTGCTGGCGCCAAAGCCTGCTTCTTGATGGCAGCAGAATAGATGCCAACGCCAATAGCCTTGGTCAGGATCAGGCTGTCGCCTGGCCGAGCCGCATCGTTGCGACGAATTTGTGCGGTCGGGCAGGTGCCGATCACCGCCAGCCCATAAACAGGTTCGGGACAATCGATGGAATGGCCCCCGGCAACCGGGATGCCGGCCTCAGCACAGATTGAAGCACCACCGGCCAATATCTGGCGAATATCGGCAGGGTCCATCTTGTCGATCGGCATGCCGACAATGGCCAGCGCAAAGATCGGTGTGCCGCCCATGGCATAGACATCGGAAATGGCGTTGGTGGCGGCAATGCGCCCAAAACTTGCCGGGTCATCAACCATCGGCATGAAAAAATCCGTCGTGGCAATCACCGAGGTTGTGCCGTCAAAGTCCCACACGGCTGCATCATCTGCCGTGTCAGTGCCAACCAGCAGCGAGGCGTAAGGGCCTGCCTTGGGCATTTCGCTTAACAGATCCTGAAGCACGGCAGGCGCCAGCTTGCATCCGCAACCGCCACCATGAGCAAGGCTGGTCAGTCTTGGTTTTTCAGCAGAACTACTCATGCAGAACCCCATATCTGATGCTGTAACCACAGTAACTTCTTGCATCAACAACAGTACAGAACAAGCTTTAATAAACATGACTAATTATATCATATTTATATACTTTGACAGAATGCCGCAGCAGGCGTAGCCTTTATTTCACAGTTGGTCTGAATTCTGATCGACCAAAGAGTCAAATTGCCAAGGAGGAGGTCTCCCATGAATATGGAAATCTCGCGGCGTAACTTCCTGAAAGGAGCCGGGGCCGGTGTCGCTTTGACGACGCTGGGCGCATTTGGCTTTGGGGAGGCAGAGGCCGCATTTGTTGAAGGGCTGCGCGCCTACAAACTTGCAGGCACCACCGAAACACGCAACACCTGCCCCTATTGCTCGGTTGCCTGCGGCGTCATCATCTATTCAAAGGGAGATCTGGCGCAGGGTACGGCCAGGGCCGTGCATCTGGAAGGCGATGTCGACCATCCCACCAATCGCGGCACGCTGTGCCCCAAGGGTGCGGCCCTGCTCGGCTTCATTCAGGCTGAAACCCGCCTGACCACCCCGAAAGTGCGCCATCCCGGCTCCGACCGTTTTGAGGAAATCTCCTGGGACGAGGCGCTGGATGATATTGCAAGGCTGATGAAGAAGGACCGCGACGCCAACTTCATCGAGCGCAATCAGGCTGGCGTAACGGTCAATCGCTGGACGAGCACCGGTTTTCTTGCAGCTTCCGCGACAACCAATGAGACGGCATTTCTGACCTATAAGGCTGTACGATCGACAGGCATTGTTGCCTTCGACAATCAGGCGAGGGTCTGACACGGCCCCACGGTGTCCAGTCTGGGCCCAACTTTCGGTCGTGGTGCAATGACAAATTCGTGGACGGATATCCGTAACACGGATCTGGTTATCATCATGGGCGGCAATGCCGCCGAAGCACATCCTTGCGGTTTCAAATGGGTGACGGAGGCGAAAGCCAACCGTGGCGCCAAGCTGATCGTCGTCGATCCGCGCTATACGCGCTCGGCAGCCGTTTCAGACTATTACGCCCCCATTCGGCAAGGCTCCGACATCGCCTTCCTGCTTGGCGTCATCAACTATTGCATCAACAACGACAAGGTGCAGTGGGATTATGTGCGCGCCTTCACCAATGCCTCCTATATCGTCAAGGATGGCTTTGACTATCAGGACGGGCTGTTTACCGGCTATGATGAGGAAAAGCGCGATTACGACCGCCAGACTTGGGATTATGTCATCGGCGAAGATGGCTATGCACAAGTTGATGAAACATTGCAAAATCCACGCTGTGTGTGGAACCTGTTAAAACAGCATGTTTCGATCTACACGCCCGAAATGGTCGAACGCATTTGCGGCACACCGAAGGAAAAATTCCTGAAAGTATGCGAAATGATCGCCGAATGTTCCACGCCGACAAAGACGATGACGTCGATGTATGCACTGGGCTGGACACAGCATTCCAAGGGTTCGCAAAACATTCGCTGCATGGCGATGCTGCAGCTTATCCTCGGCAATATCGGTGTGCGTGGCGGTGGCATGAATGCGCTGCGTGGCCACTCCAACATTCAAGGGCTCACCGACATCGGCCTGATGTCGAATCTGATCCCCGGTTATCTGAATATTCCCAATGAAAAGGAGACCAGTTACGACAGCTATATCAGTTCGCGCGGCTTCAAGCCGTTGCGGCCGAACCAGATAAGCTATTGGCAAAATTACGAAAAATTCTTCGTTTCGTTCCAGAAAGCGATGTGGGGCAAGGCTGCCACACCGCAAAATGACTTTGCCTATGATTATCTGCCCAAGCTCGATGTGCCCGCCTATGACGTGTTACGGGCCTTCGAGATGATGGATCAGGGGCAGATGCATGGCTATTTCTGTCAGGGCTTCAATCCCTTGCTGGCCTTTCCCAACCGGGGCAAGATCGCACGCTCCTTGTCGAAGCTTGACTATCTGGTCGTTATCGATCCGCTGGAAACCGAAACGGCCCGTTTCTGGGAAAATCACGGCATCCACAATGATGTGGAGACAGAAACGGTCCAGACCAGAGTCTACCAGCTTCCTTCCACCTGCTTTGCAGAAGATGAGGGAGCGCTGGTCAATTCAGGGCGCTGGCTGCAATGGCACTGGGCGGCACAAAACGCACCAGGCCAAGCCAAGCATGACACCTGGATCATGGCACAGCTTTGGCTGCGTCTGAAGAAGCTCTATGAAGAGGAAGGCGGTCCCTTCCCCGATGCCATGCTCAATCTTCACTGGCCCTATCAGGATCCGGGCAATCCGCATCCGGCCGAACTGGCAAGAGAGATGAACGGCTATGCCGTCACCGATCTTGTCGATCCGGACGATCCGACCAAGGTGGTGCTGGAAGCTGGCAAGCAGGTTCCGGGCTTTGGCGCCTTGCGTGATGATGGCTCCACCGCCTGTGGCTGCTGGATCTATTCCGGCTGCTACACCGAGGTCGGCAACATGATGGCGCGGCGCGACAATAGCGATCCTGATGACACCGGGGCCTATTCGAACTGGTCGTTCTCATGGCCTGCCAATCGGCGCATTCTCTATAATCGCGCTTCTGCCGATCTCAATGGAAAGGCCTGGGATCCAACCCGCAAGCTCATTGAGTGGGATGGTGAAAAATGGAGCGGTTATGATGTGCCCGACATTCCAGTCACCGCCCATCCACGCGATGTCGGACCGTTCATCATGAATGCGGAAGGGCAATCACGCCTGTTCAGCCGTGGTCTGATGCGTGATGGACCATTCCCGGCGCATTACGAGCCGTTTGAATCGCCGGTGGCCAATGTCGTGGCCCCTGACATACGCGGCAATCCGGTCGCCCGGGTGTTTTCCAGCGATTTGGAGACTTTCGGTGATGCGCAGGAATATCCTTATGCAGCAACATCTTACCGGCTGACCGAGCATTTCCACTACTGGACCAAGCATGTTCAGGTCAATTCCGTTCTCCAGCCAGAATTTTTTGTCGAAATTTCGGAGGAACTGGCAAAGGAGAAGGGCATTGCCAAGGGCGGCTGGTGCCGGGTGTGGAACAAACGTGGCTCCATCTTTGCCAAAGCGCTGGTTACCAAACGCATCCAGCCGCTGATCTGCGATGGCAAGCCCGTCCATGTGGTCGGCATTCCGCTGCATTGGGGCTTCCTTGGCAAGGCGAAAAAGGGCTTTGGTCCAAACTCGCTAAGCCCGTTTGTGGGGGATGCCAATATCGAAACGCCGGAAACCAAGGCGTTCCTGGTCAATATCGAGCCGTCTGACGGCCCGGCGGCAGTATAGGGAGGATGATGCCATGACAATCAACGTCAACCCTCCTGTCGCTCCCGATGTAACCATGCAAATGGGACCGCAGGACTATATCAGGCGCTCCGCCTCCTCCGTTCCAGAGCCGGCGCGCCAGCTTGAACCGGTTGCCAAGCTGATCGATGTTTCCAAATGCATCGGCTGCAAGGCCTGTCAGTCGGCCTGTTATGAGTGGAATGATCTGCAGGAAGAAATCGGTTTCAACACCGGTGTCTATGACAATCCGCTCGACCTGACGCCGGATAGTTTTACGGTGATGCGGTTTACCGAATGGGTGAACCCTGAATCGGAAAATCTCGAATGGCTGATCCGCAAGGATGGCTGCATGCATTGTGCCGATCCGGGCTGTCTGAAAGCATGTCCGGCCCCCGGCGCCATCGTGCAATATTCCAATGGTGTGGTGGATTTCATTCAGGAAAACTGCATCGGCTGCGGCTATTGCGTGAAGGGTTGTCCCTTCGATATTCCGCGCATTTCCAAGGTCGATAACCGGGCTTATAAATGCACCTTGTGTTCCGACCGTATCGCGGTCGGGCAGGGGCCTGCCTGCGCAAAGGCCTGCCCCACCAAGGCCATTGTGTTCGGCACCAAGGACGAGATGAAGGCTCATGCGGCTGACCGCATCGAAGATCTGAAATCACGCGGCTATGACAAGGCCGGGCTTTACGATCCGGCTGGCGTTGGCGGCACCCATGTCATGTATGTTCTGCAACATGCCGACAAGCCGTCAATCTATGCCGGACTGCCGGACAATCCGCGCATTTCACCGCTTGTGGAAGCGTGGAAGGGGGTCAGCAAATATGCCGGTTTTGCCGTCATGGGCTTTGCGGCTGTTGCCGGCGCCCTGCATCTGGCCGTCTCGGGGCGCAACCGGGTAACTGTTGCTGATGATGAAGATGCCCGCCATCTGGTTGAAAACGCCCCCGGCACAGAAAGGCTCGATCCCGACAAGGAGACGCTCTCATGACCGACAGCACCTTGCACGGCCATAATGCGCCAAAGGCGAGCAAAGACGAGATTGACCATGGTGATCGCCTTTTGATGGGGCGCAAGATCGTGGTCAATCGCTACACCAGATGGGCCCGCCTCAACCACTGGATCACGGCCATCAGCCTGATCCTGCTGGCCCTGTCAGGAATGGCGCTGTTTCACCCCTCGCTCTATTGGCTGACCGCCCTGTTTGGCGGTGGGCAATGGACACGCACACTCCACCCATGGATTGGCGTGGTCCTGTTTATCTCCTTTACCGGCCTGTTCATCCGCTTTTTCAGGCTGAACCTGCCGCGCCGCGAAGACGGGCAATGGGTGGCGCAGCTTGGCGATGTCTTGAAAAGCAATCCCGACAAGGTACCTGAAGTCGGCAAATATAATGCCGGTCAGAAATTCATCTTCTGGGCCATGTCCTTGCTGATCATCATTCTCATCATTACCGGTCTGATGATCTGGGAGCGTTATTTTTCCCATTATCTGACCATTCCGCAATCGCGTGTGGCGGTGCTGGTTCATTCCATGGCCGCAATTGCCATCATCTGTGTGTGGTTCATCCATGTCTATGCCGCCTTCTGGGTGGCAGACACGTTGCGCGCCATGACACGCGGCCATGTCAGCGGCGGCTGGGCCTGGCGTCACCATCGCAAATGGTTACGCGCCCTTGCCGCCTATGGCGGGGAGCGTGACAAAAAACCTGTATCCAAAAAGCAGGTCTGACTTATCAAAATGCCGTCGTTTTAAAAGCGGCGGCATTTATTGCAACCGGGCAGCAAGAATACTCTAAGCTCTTGTTTTAGCCGCATTTTGCAGCCAGATGGTTCCATCTGGCTGCAAAATGCTCAAAAACCTGTCTCTCAAAACTGGTTTCCAGTTCGGGAAACAGGCTTTAAAATGCCCCGTGGCCGGTGCGGCTCGAGGAGAAATCGCATGTCTCGCAAAAATCCCATTCCGGGAGATATGACGGCAATCGGCGAAATGAGAAACCCGCCTTTTGCACGGATGCCCGATCCGGTTCGCCTTTTTGAACGCCGCGCAAAGCGCTTTCATCAATTTTCCAGCCCTGACGGCATTGGCCCTTATCTTGATTTTCTGGCTGGCATTGCCGGAGCGCAGCAGAAACTGGCAGGAGAACTGCCTGAACCTGCCCCGCTTGACGAGGCAAGGCTGCAACGGGCGCTGAACCATGCCATACCGCCGCTTGATCGCAATGCTTTCAAAGCCGATGTACAATTCTGGTCACTGACTGACCAGCTTTTTGGCCAGTTGGAAAGTTTAAAAAAGCCGGCAGCAGCACAAGCAGCCCTGTCAAAAGTGCAAAAAGCCGACAAGGCTGCTCTCAACACCATGATCGCCGATCTGATGGCCGATTCCGTCCCGGTCGAGGCCATGGCTGAATATGCTTATGTCGCAGCCACCCTCCAGCTTTTCTTTGTTTGCGCGGCTGCCGTGTTGCCGGAAAAAGAATTGAAACCGGTAGGGGATGGTGCCTGTCCGGCCTGCGGCGGGCCGCCGGTTTCTTCACTCATCGTTGCCTGGCCACATGCCAACGGCAATCGCTTCTGTTCCTGCGCATTATGCGGCACCTTATGGCACCATGTGCGCATCAAATGTGCAATCTGCTCATCGACAAAGGGAATCCGCTATCAGGAGATCGAAGACGGCCCCGGTTCCATCAAGGCGGAAACCTGCGATGAATGCGGCTGCTACGTCAAAATCTTCAATCAGCAAAAAGACAGCTCGCTTGATCCTTTTGCCGATGATGTCGGCAGTCTCGGGCTTGATCTTTTGATGCGGGAAACAAATTTCCGGCGCGGTGCATTCAATCCATTCCTGCTGGGCTATTAGCCTTATGAACACAAATTTCCGTGCCATCCCCTCCACTGACAGCGTGTTGCAATCCTCAACCGGACAGGCGGCAGTGCAGCGTTTTGGCCATCAGCAAACGATTGCCCATATCCGTGCCCTGCTGGAGCAGGAGCGGGATGCAGTGCGCCAGAACGGCAAGCTGCGGGATGCCGAAACCCTTGGCGCGCTGGTGCTAGGCAATCTGGAAGCCACTTCACAGGCGGCCCTGCGGCCGGTTTTCAACCTCACCGGCACAGTGCTGCACACCAATCTGGGCCGGGCACTTCTGGCAGAAGAGGCTGTTGAGGCGGTAATTGCTGCCATGCGCGCACCGGTGGCGCTCGAATATGATCTTGCAAAGGGCCAGCGCGGCGAGCGTGACGACCATTTGCGGGCGCTGATCTGCGAACTGACCGGCGCAGAAGATGCAACCGTGGTCAATAATAATGCTGCTGCGGTTCTGCTTGTTCTCAATACGCTGGCTGGCCATGGTGGGGGAGCCATCGTCTCGCGCGGCGAACTGGTTGAAATTGGTGGCGCTTTCCGTATGCCCGACATCATGGCGCAAGCAGGCGCACGCCTGATTGAGGTCGGCACCACCAATCGGACCCATGAGAAGGATTATCGCGCCGCCCTTGAACAGGAAAATGTTGCTCTCCTGCTGCGGGTGCACACCTCCAACTACCGTATTGAAGGGTTCACCAGTGCGGTTCCAGCCGCCATTCTGGCAAGGCTGGCCCGCTCATCTGGCATACCGCTGGTCAATGATCTTGGCTCCGGCACGCTGGTTGATCTGTCCCGCTGGGGCATCAAGCGCGAACCGACCGTGCGTGAGGCCATCGCTGAGGGCTGCGATCTTGTCACCTTCTCCGGCGACAAGCTGTTGGGTGGGCCACAGGCAGGCTTTATCATTGGCAAAAAAGAGTTGATTGCCGCCATCAATCGCAATCCGATGAAGCGGGCATTGCGCATCGACAAGATGCGCATGGCGGCACTGGAAGCAACTCTGAAGCTGTATCGTAATCCCGACCGGCTGGCGCAGCACCTGCCTACCTTGCGCCTGCTGGCCCGTAGCCATGAAGACATTGCGACCCTTGCCCGCCATATGCAGCCGGCTGTTGCCGCAGCACTGGGGCCTGCTTGCAAGGTATCCATCATCGACTGTGCCAGCCAGATCGGCTCTGGCGCCCTGCCTTTAGATATGCTGGCATCTGCCGGGCTGGCGCTTTGCCCTATAAAAGGCACTGGAGCAGCACTGGAGCAACTGGCAACACGCCTGCGCCAATTGCCCATCCCGGTTATTGGCCGCATTACCGAAGGCGCGCTGGTGCTTGACCTGCGCTGTCTGGAAGATGAGGCAGGTTTTATTGCCAATCTTGCGGGATTTTCCAATGTCCGGCTCATATAAAAGGCAAGGGGCCAGACCATGATCGTCGGCACAGCCGGTCATATTGATCATGGCAAAAGCGCGCTGGTTCGCGCTTTGACCGGCATTGAGCCTGACCGGCTCGCCCAGGAAAAATCCCGCGGCATCTCCATTGAGCTTGGCTTTGCCTATCGCACATTTCCCAATGGCAAGCGCATTGGTTTTGTCGATGTTCCCGGCCATGAGCGCTTCATTCACACCATGCTGGCGGGCGCTGCCAGCATTGATTTTGCCTTGCTGATTATCGCCGCCGATGATGGCGTGATGCCGCAAACGCGCGAGCATCTGGCTATTTTGCAGCTACTCGGCCTCCGGCACGGACTTGTCGTGATCAGCAAGGCTGATCTGGCCGATGATGAACGTCTTTTAGCCGTCGAAATCGAGATTGAAGGCCTGTTGGCAGGGACGCTATTGGAAGGCGCTGAGGTGCTGGCTGTTTCCAGCCTGACCGGTCAGGGCATGGCGGAACTGGAACACAGGCTGATGCAGGCCGCAGAAATGATGGGGCTTCGCAATGCCTCTGGCCTGTTTCGCCTGTCGGTTGATCGCGCCTTTACCCTTTCAGGTGCGGGCACGGTGGTGACTGGCAGCGTCCTTTCAGGGCAGGCAGAAATTGGAGATATGGTACGCATCAGCCCCAGCGGATTAACAGGCCGTATCCGCTCCATCCATGCGCAGAATGAAAAGGCTGAGCGCACTCATGCTGGCGACCGCTGCGCGCTGAACCTTGTTGGCGATGGCATCGGGCGTAATACCATCGCACGCGGTGATATGGTGATTGATCCTCTCCTTCATGCGCCAACGACCCGCATCGATGCCGAACTCGATATATTGGCAACCGAGCCACAGCCGATCAGCCAATGGTTTCCGGTTCATCTGCACCATACGGCAAACCAGATACCGGCGCGCATTGTTTTGTTGAGCGATGAGCCAATCCAGCCGGGATATAAAAAAATCGTGCAGCTTGTGCTGGAACGCCCCATAGCAGCCAGTGTCGGAGACCGCTTCGTCATTCGCGACACATCAGCCCGCCGCACGATTGGTGGCGGCCGCTTTCTTGATCTTAAAGCACCGGCCCGGCGGCGACGTTCACCTGAGCGGCAAGCGCAACTGGCTGCACTTTCTGCCACTGATCCGGCTATCGTCCTTGCCACCCTTCTCGGCACCTCGCCTTTTTGGATTGATTTTGATCAGTTTGCCAAAGATCGGGCACTTGGTCCGAATGAGAGAGCGCGGCTTGCTGAGACTGTCATCCTGATCCCGCCAGAAAATGGAACAATTGCAATAGCGCCGCCGCGCTGGCTGCGCTTGCGCCAACGCATTCTGGCAGATCTTGAAGCTTATCACATAGAAAACCCGGATCAGCCGGGCATTGGACTGGAGCGGTTGCGAATAGCGGGCGAAATAAAGCCACCTGCACCCATTTTTCGTCTCATCCTGCAAGGTTTGCAAAGGCAAGGTAAAATCTCGCTCGATGGAGCATGGGTTCGCTTGCCCGGCCATGCGGTGCAGTTTGCTGAGGAGGACGAACCCATATGGAACCAGATCTGGCCCCATCTTGTCGGTGCGGAGCGTTTTCGCCCGCCCCGCACCCGCGACTTTTCAACCATGACCGGGCTGAGCGAACAGAAGATGCGCGATCTGCTGAAAAAATCAGCCCGCATGGGGCTGGTTCATGAAGTTGCCCATGACAGTTTTTTTGCCCGTTCTGTTTTAGCCGACATCGTTAAAATCATGCGCGATATAACGTCCACGAGGCCAAAGGGCGAATTCATCGCTGCCGATCTGCGGGACCGGCTGGACAATGGCCGAAAGGTCTCTATTGAAATATTAGAGTTCTTTGACCGCCATGGCGTGACAATCCGGCGTGGTGACCTGCGCCGCCTCAATCCGCACAGGCTCGACCTGTTCGGTGCACCATGACCGGCAATGCTCTAATGGAGGAGAATCGTCCCCGGTGGGGCGTCCGGACTTCAAATCCGGGTGGGGCTGCGAGACAGTCCCAGGTGGGTTCGACCCCCACTCTCTTCCGCCAGTTTTATAAATAATCATTTTAGGGCCAGGACCTGTCCCCAGAACCTGTTTTTAAAGATCAACACTGTTGCTTTTAAGTTCACAACAGTTTTAAAAACAAGAAGGGCGGACAGGAGATTAAAAATGGCTGAACAAAATAATCCTATTCCACATCCTGAACTAGATATTGAACTGACCGCGGATATTGTTTCCGCCTATGTATCCAATAATCCGGTTCCGGCCAGTGAACTTGCCGCTCTTATCGCCAATGTTCATGCATCACTGAAACTATTGGCTGGCGGAGCTTCGGCTCCTGTTGAAGAACCTCAAAAACCGGCAGTCAATATCAAGAAATCTATTCATGACGATTATATTATCTGCCTGGAAGATGGTAAAAAATTCAAATCGCTCAAGCGACATCTTGCGACCTATCATGGCCTGACCCCGGAAGAATATCGGGCCAAGTGGAATTTGCCGGCCGACTATCCGCTGGTTGCTCCAAATTACGCTATTGCTCGCTCCAATCTGGCAAAACAGATGGGCTTGGGACGAAAAAAATCCACTGGCCCTACATCTGAAGTCAAAAAACGCGGGAGCCGCAAAACGACCTAATGCATTTTGTGAGTACAGATGGAATCATCTGACGCAAGCACAATGCGGTTAAAACAAGAGTTTGGAGCCTTTTGCAGTCAGCCGATTCTGTCTGACTGCAAGAACCTTTAAAAAATCTGTCGCCAGATGGCTTTTTCACCAATGGTTTCAACCAATTGGGCGTGCGCTGCCCGCTCATCCTGACTTAGGCGCGAGGGCAGGGCGGCAGGGCGCGCATCAATCTTTATTGCAACCGTGCTTGTGCTGGTCTGTTCTGCTGTTGTCTCGACAACGACATCCAGCCCCAGCGCGGCCTGTTTTCCGCCAATAAGCTCGATATAGACTTCAGCCAGAAGCTCGGAGTCAAGCAAGGCGCCATGCCTGGTGCGGTGGCTGTTGTCGATGCCATAGCGGCGGCACAGCGCATCAAGTGAATTGGGCCCCATCGGATGTTTGCGCTTGGCCAGAACCAGCGTGTCCACCACCAGTTCAGGCATAATGGGCGGATGACCAATCCGGGCAAATTCGGCATTGATGAAATTAATGTCGAAACTGGCATTATGCGCCACCAGCTTTGCACCTTCGATGAAAGCCATGAACTCTTCCGCAATGCCGGGAAAATCCGGTTTGTCAGCCAGATCTTCGGCACTGATGCCATGCACCGCCTGCGCTTCAGGATGAATTGGATGCCCCTGCGGATTGATATAGCAATGGAAGCTGCGCCCGGTTGGAAAGCGGTTTACCAGTTCGATCCCGCCAATCTCGATAATACGATCCTCGCGTGAATCCAGTCCTGTCGTTTCCGTATCGAAAATGATCTCACGCATCGGGTAACTCCTCAATATCAGACAATTCGGCAATGATTTTGCGGATATGGGCGCGGGTAGTGTCAAATCCCTGACTTGTATCCAGAACATAATCCGCCAGCCGACGCTTTTGAGCATCCGGCATCTGCCGTGCCAAAATTGCCTCAAACTTTTCAGGCGTCATGCCGGGCCGTTTCAACACCCTTTCGCGTTGCAGTTCAGCCGGGGCAGAAACAACAATAATTTTATCCACCCGCTCGCTGCCGCCTGTTTCAAACAGGAGCGGAATATCAAGAACAGCAAGTTTTGCGCTTAAGCCACGCTGTGTTTGTAAAAATCTATCCGCATCTGCTTGCACCAGCGGATGAACAATGGCTTCCAGCCGCTTTATCGCCGCTGCATCACCAAGCACCATCCGACCAAGAACTTCACGATCCACGATTTTATTTATAGTGCTTCCGGGAAATTCTGCCTCAACCAGCGGTGCAGCCACCCCGGCATAAAGACGATGCACGGCTTCATCCGCATCATGAACCGCAATCCCTTCCTCGCGAAACATCGCACCTGCCGTTGATTTGCCCATACCGATGGAACCGGTAAGGCCAAGCACAATCATGTGGCCACTCCAAGATCATTCAAAATAAGCCTGCGCAATTCTGGCGTGACCTTGGGGCGTGTTCCAAACCAGCGTTCAAAACTGGGAACAGCCTGGTGCAGCAACATGCCAAGACCATCAACGCAGCGCAGGCCGCGCTGGCGAGCAGCTGCCAGCAAGGGCGTTTCCAGCGGCACATAAACAATATCGGTGACAATGGCCGTATCAGGCAGAAGCATCGGATCTGCTGGCAACCCTTCATTACCAGCCATGCCTAACGCTGTGGTATTGACCAGCAGACCGGCATCAGGCAGCAAATCACCAACTTCTTCCAGACGATGGGCTGAAATTCTGTCTGAAATGCCGCCGCCAAAGCGATCGCGCAACTCTTGTGCGCGCTTAAATGTGCGGTTGACGATGCGAATATCGCGCACGCCACGCTCTTTCAAGGCATGGATGATAGCGCGCGCCGCACCACCAGCCCCCAGCACAATAGCGGCTCCATTATCGGCCCAGCCTGGTGCATGTTCATCCAGATTGGCAGCAAAACCATGCGCATCCGTATTGCCACCCCACAGACGACCCTTTTCAAACCACAGCGTATTGGCCGCACCGATCAATTCAGCAGCCTCATCGCGATGCGCAACCAGTTCAAAGATGGCTTCCTTGTGCGGAATGGTGACATTGCCCCCGCAAAAGCCATTTTTTTGCAGATCCGCAATAAAATCTGTCAGATTTTGAGGCGCAACATCGATTGCCTCATAGCTGCCCGATAAATTACTGGTTTTCAGCCAATGAATATGGATTTTTGGCGAACGCGAATGAGCGACCGGGTGGCCAATAATAAAAGCTTTTTTTTCAATATTACCCATCAATGACTCCCATATCGCGTAATTTTGTCAGAAGCGGCATCAAAGGCAGACCGACAATCGTAAAATAATCGCCCTCGATCTTTTCAAAAAGCTGAATACCTTCACCCTCAATCTGATAGGCGCCGACACTGGACAAAGCCTTGTAGCCGACCCGCGCCAGATGCCGACCGATAAAAGCCGGGTCAAGCGCACGCATGGTCAAATTGGCAATGCCAATATGCGTCCATAAAACCTGACCATCACGAACCAGAACGGCTGCGCTGTTCAACTGATGGGTCTTGCCCGATAGGCTCAACAGATGACGGCGCGCCCCTTCCATATTGGCAGGCTTGTGAAAGATTTTATCACCCAAAGACAAGGTCTGGTCACAGCCCAGCACCAGCGCACCGGGCCGTCTTTTACTCACCTCGACAGCCTTGGCTTCAGCCAGAATGGCTGCCACATCTTCAGGCGAAACGCCACTATCAGCCAATGGGGCTTCCACGGCACGCTCATCAATTTCAGCAGGTACCGCCTCAAGATCAAGACCGGCATTGACCAGCATCGCCTTGCGAAACGGACTGCCAGAGGCAAGGATCAGTTTTTCTGCCATGAAGATTTTTGCCTTGATTGTAGCCCGTTGCAAGGATTTACCGGCTCTTAGCCCGCAGGGCAAGAATGGCAGCCGCCGTTTCCTCAATGGAGCGGCGGCTGACATCAATCATTGGCCAGTTATAACGGGTACAGATCTGGCGCGCATAAGAAAGCTCTTCGGAAATTGAAACACGATCCACATAGCTGCCACCTTCAAAAGTGCTGGTGGTGCCAAGCGTGCGGTTCTGGCGAATATGAGAAATGCGCTCTGCCGTTGCCACCAGTCCGACAATCAGCGGTTTTTTGGCCTTGATAAGGCTTTCAGGGATCGGAACCCCGAGCACAATGGGAATATTGGCAGTTTTAATGCCCCGATTGGCCAGATAGATGCTTGTTGGTGTCTTTGACGTGCGCGAAATACCAATCAAAACAATGTCAGCTTCTTCCATGTCAGCCGGCAATTGCCCGTCATCATGCTCCATGGTAAAATTGAGGGCGTCGATCCGGCGGAAATATTCCTTGTCCAGCACATGCTGCGCTCCAACCCTGCGCCCCGCCGGTGTTCCCAGATAAGACTGAAAAACGGCCAGAACCGGCTCCAGAACCGAAACACAAGGCAGGCCCATTGCCGCACATCGCGCATCAATAAGGCCGGAAAGTTCCTGATCAACCATTGTGTATAAAATAATGCCGGGTTGGTCTTCGATCTCCTCAAACACCTGCAATAGCTGCTTTTCATTCCGGATCAGCGGATAAGTATGCTCGATGACGCCCGCATTTTTATATTGGGCGGAAGCAGCACGGCCGGCGGCCAGCAGAGTTTCGCCAGTCGCATCAGAAATCATATGAAGATGAAAGAAACTCTGCGGCTTGTTCACATTATACATCCAGGTCTGTGGGCGAGTGTGGACAAGAGGGGAGGAAACTCGTTCTTGTTCAAGGCACATGTATTAAATGCCGACTTGTCCACAATTTGGTCCGGCGTGAATCTGTTTGCCAGGCTGGGGACAAGAGTGGGAATAAGAAAAACCGCTATTTTAAAATCCACAGCCAGAATTTTTTAGTTTTGCCCAAATCTTTTTGATTCAATTCGGGTTTTGATCCTTGTCCCCAATATTCTACAATTTTTAATGAGGACAGTCGCGACAATATGCTGAATGGCCTTTTGGCTCAAAAATCTGGAAAACTCATAATCATCGATTCTAACAGACTCATAGAATCAGAAGAATCTTTCATTCAAAGATTTGTTTTTAAGTTTTGGAGACGCTATGAGCGCCGACCGGAAAATGATGCGAGTTTTAAAGGGTGAAACAGTTTTTCCACCTCCCTTATGGATGATGCGTCAGGCTGGTCGCTATCTGCCCGAATATAAAGAAGCACGCAAAGAAGCCGGATCATTTCTCGACCTGTGCTATAATCCTGACCGGGCGGTGGAAGTGACATTGCAGCCGATTGAGCGCTTTGGCTTTGACGCATCGATCCTGTTTTCTGATATTCTTGTTGTGCCACATGCGTTGGGCCGTGATTTGCGCTTTGAAGAAGGACGTGGACCGCTGATGACACCGATCACGGTTGGTGAAATCGAGGCGCTCCACGCAGAAGCGTTTCACGTGAATCTGGAGCCTGTTTATGAAACAGTGCGCCGATTGCGCCAGAAATTGCCACAGGAAACCACGCTGATCGGCTTTTGCGGGGCGCCATGGACAGTCGCCACCTATATGATTGCAGGACATGGAACGCCCGATCAGGCTCCGGCCCGGTTGTTTGCGTATCGTGAGCCGGAAGCTTTTAAAAAACTTCTTTCCATTCTGGCCGATCAATCGGCAGAGTATCTGATCCGCCAGATCAAGGCGGGTGCTGATACGGTTCAGATTTTTGATTCCTGGTCAGGGGTTCTGGATGAAGCTTCTTTTGAGGCTTTTTGTGTAGAGCCAGTTGCCCAAATCGTGCGCAAGGTTCATGAAATCTATCCTGAAATTCCCATTATCGGTTTTCCAAAAGGGGCAGGTGCTCTTTATGCAACCTATCGGGAAAAAACCGGAGTGGCAGCACTTGGGCTTGATTGGTCAGTGCCGCTTTCTCAGGCAGTCGAATTGCAAAAGCAGGGGCCGGTACAAGGTAATCTTGATCCCTTGCGGCTCGTTGTCGGCGGCAAGGCTCTGTCTGACGGAGTGGCGACAATCCTTGATGCGCTAAAGGACGGGCCGTTTATTTTCAATCTTGGACATGGCATCGTTCCTCAAACGCCAATTGAGCATGTTGAAGCGATGGTGCGTCAGGTTCGTGGGGAAATGGGCTGATGAAAACGACTGTACAGGCAAGCAATCATAATGCAGCCTGGCGGGCTCTGATATCGGTTGTCATCCTTATTGCGCTGACATTTGTACTTTTTCTTTTTGCCCCTGAGGAAAGTTACGACTGGATCAAGGCAGCCCATGTGATTGCGGTCATCTCATGGATGGCCGGGATGCTTTATCTGCCTCGCCTGTTTGTCTATCACGCAGATGTTGAAAAAGGGTCTGCCCAGTCTGAAACCTTCAAACTGATGGAACGGCGCTTGTTGCGCGCCATCATCAACCCGGCCATGATGGCAAGCTGGATTTTTGGGCTATGGCTGGCCTGGAGCAGGTTTGGCTTTCAAGGTGGCTGGTTGCATGCCAAGATAAGTTTTGTTTTGATCTTGTCGGGTGTTCACGGCTATTTGTCGGCTGCAACACGCAAATTTGCCGAGGATCGGAACGAAAAAACAGCCAGGCATTGGCGGATCATCAATGAAGTGCCAACTGTGTTGATGATTGTGATCGTCATTTTGGTGATTGTAAAACCGTTTTAAATCTTTGTTTTAACCGCATTGTGTTTGCGCCAGATGGCGCCATTTATGCTCATAAATGTTCTAAAAGCCCTTATTGCGCTCTGGCTGGCATAAGAGTAAAAGGAAACTCCTTCCTTCTTTATGCGTCGTCGGTTTATCCACCTTTGAGCGCGCATAGCATATCATCGCATTCGCCGATAATTTTCTTCCCTACACTTTAGAGTCCCGCCATGCAGGAAATGAAACTCGCAGAGTTTAAAAACAAGAAGCCGCCCGAGTTGATTGCTTATGCTGAATCACTTGAGGTCGAAAATGCCAGTGTCATGCGCAAGCAAGAGTTGATGTTTGCCATTCTCAAGAAACTGGCTGCACAAGATATTGAAATTATTGGCGACGGTGTCGTTGAGGTGTTGCAGGATGGTTTTGGCTTTCTGCGTTCAGCCAATGCCAATTATCTGCCAGGCCCGGATGATATTTATATCTCGCCTTCGCAGATTCGCCGTTTCTCGCTAAAAACCGGCGATACGGTGGAAGGGCCGATTCGCAGCCCCAAGGAAGGGGAGCGCTATTTTGCGCTGCTCAAGGTCAATACGATCAATTTCGATGACCCGGAGAAAATTCGCCATAAAATCCATTTTGACAATCTGACGCCGCTTTATCCCAATGAGCGTTTGAACATGGAGGTGGATACTCCTACCACCTCCAAGGATATTTCTGCGCGGGTGATTGATCTGGTTGCCCCATTGGGCAAGGGCCAGCGTGGCTTGATTGTCGCGCCGCCACGCACTGGTAAAACGGTGTTGTTGCAAAATATCGCCCATTCCATCACCACCAATCATCCTGAATGCTATTTGATTGTGTTGCTGATCGATGAGCGCCCTGAGGAAGTGACTGACATGCAGCGCTCGGTGAAGGGTGAGGTCGTGTCCTCAACCTTTGATGAACCGGCCACACGTCACGTTCAGGTGGCTGAAATGGTGATCGAGAAGGCCAAGCGTCTGGTTGAGCATGGCCGCGATGTTGTCATTCTACTTGATTCCATCACTCGTCTGGGCCGTGCTTACAACACGGTGGTGCCGTCCTCCGGCAAGGTGCTGACCGGTGGTGTGGATGCAAATGCCTTGCAGCGCCCGAAGCGGTTTTTCGGGGCAGCCCGCAATATCGAAGAAGGTGGCTCGCTGACCATTATTGCAACAGCGCTGATCGATACCGGAAGCCGCATGGATGAAGTGATTTTTGAAGAGTTCAAGGGTACCGGCAATTCGGAAATCGTTCTGGATCGCAAGGTTGCCGACAAGCGCATCTTCCCGGCCATGGATATTCTGAAATCGGGAACCCGCAAGGAAGACCTTTTGGTACAGCGTCAGGATCTGCAAAAGATTTTTGTATTGCGTCGTATTCTTGCCCCGATGGGAACAACCGATGCGGTTGAATTCCTGATTGACAAGCTCAAGCAGACGAAGACCAATTCGGACTTTTTCGATTCAATGAACACCTGATCTGTGTTTTACCTATCGTCAGGTTGATTGGAAGGCGGGACCATGGATCATGGTTCCGCCTTTAAAGCGGGTTACGTTGAATCTTTCAGATTTACGTAACCCGCTTTAAGCTTTTGTTTTTATGCATGTCTTTATCTCGAAACTGGTTCTCAAGTCTCGAGAGACAGGCTTTAATATGCTCTCCAGAAGATCAGGGTCGGTGATGACGGGGCGGCAGCTTTGTCCTGTGCACAGATAGGCCCCGGCCTTGTCTGTTACAGGCGCCATATTGCCGGGAAGGCTGACATCCATTTGGCTGCCAATGGGTAAAACAAGATCAACCCGGCGGGGATCAGGATATCGATTCGCAACCGGAACAAAGCTGTAATTCTGTGGGTGTTCCACCATCACCAGCTTGTGTGGTTCACGTGCCAGTTCACAGGCGGTGAAAATACCAATCTGGCCGTAGCTTTGCCTGGCTGCCCGCCCGGCTGCATATTCTGCTACTGTCCAGGCTTTCTGCTGGAGATCAGGATCACCGGTCAGTGAGGCCAGACGTGTCAGGGCTTCAATGATTTGTGCGGTTGCCGATGGGATTGCTTCATCAACATCGCCACGAATACGAACCGGAACATCAAGACTGTCTGAGGCGCTTAGATAATAGCCGGTTTTACTGTCATCACTGTACCATTGGTCCAATTGATGGATAAAATGATGAGCGTTCTCAATATAGGTTTTTTCTCCGGTCGCCTCAAACAGGGAAATGGCTGCATTGATCATCGCTCCATAATCAGATGATAATGCTGGAAACTGGTTTTTTTCACCTAGAGCATCGGACCAAAAAGTGGAATCGGTTTTTGGATAATTCCGATGCTCATTCAAAGAGTTAGAGCGTCCTTTGTGCGTCCGATAGGACGCACGGCGCTCTAATGTGGAATGTGGCAAACGCCCATCCTGCGCCGTCGTGAGGATATGTTGAAAAGCCTGTTTTGCTGCTTTTATCCAGTCACAACGGCCAAAACTACGCCCACATTCAGCCAGTGCAGAGATTACCAGTCCGTTCCAGTCGGTCAAAATCTTGTCATCACGGCCGGGTCGTATTCGCTTTTCTCTGGCGGCAAGCAGGCGCTGTTTTAGTGGGGTTAATTCAGTTAAATGATCCGTTGCGGCCAATGCCTGTTTGCGGGTCTGAAACAGGATTGGCTTTCCCTCCCATGCTGGTGGCCTGGCAAGAAAATGATGGGCGAAGAAAAATGGGGCATCATTTTTAAGAACCTCTTCTATATCTTCTTTTTCCCAGAGATAGAAAAGCCCTTCCTGACCTTCACTGTCGGCATCAAGACTAGAGGCAAAAGCTCCCTCTTCGGTTCTCATTTCGCGCAGCAGAAAACCGATGGTTTCTTCGATTCGGATACGAAACAATTCTGAATTGCTTTGGGCATAGGCCCAGTTGGCAAGACGCAGCAACTGGGCATTGTCGTAAAGCATTTTTTCAAAATGCGGAACCAGCCATTCGGCATCGGTGGCATAGCGGGCAAGTCCGCCGCCAATGTGATCATATATGCCACCGGCAAGCATATGTTCGAGGCTTTCAATCACGCTTGAGCGCTGTTTTTCATTGCCGGTATTGAGAAAGGACAGCCACAATGCCTGCATGAAAGGAGCATTGGGAAATTTAGGCGCACCTTTCAGCCCGCCCGCCTGCCGATCAATCATCTGTTCGATATTTTCAGCCAGATCAGGCAGTGTGTTCTTCTCTATGGCTGCTTTATCATGTGAGGAACCAAGTTTTTCCTGAATATGACGGCTCAAATTATCAGAGCTGTTTAATATGTCAGCGCGTTTGTTGCGCCATGCGCCTGCGACTGCTTCAAGCACTTCAACAAAGCCGTGTCGGCCAAATCGGCTTTGCGGTGGAAAATACGTACCGCCCCAGAAGGGTCTGGCATCGGGTGTTAAAAACATGGTAAGGGGCCAGCCACCCTGATCTCCCATTGCGGTCAGGGCTGCCATATAGGTCTGGTCAATTTCCGGCCGTTCTTCGCGATCGACCTTGATATTGACGAAGAGACGGTTCATGACGGCAGCAATTTCAGGGTTTTCAAAGCTCTCATGAGCCATGACATGGCACCAGTGACATGCTGCATAGCCGACGGAAAGCAAAACAGGGCGGTCAAGTGCCTGCGCTTCTTCCAATGCAGCGGAAGACCAAGGGCGCCAGTGCACAGGGTTGTTCGCGTGCTGCTGTAAATAGGGGCTTGCTTCGTCAAAAAGCAGATTGTGCGCGGGCAGGGTCATAGGCCAGTCCTTCCCGGAATGAGCCAAAGTGTTGAAGTTATTGTAATATGGAACAAATGATATTCAATGACACAATTGTTGCGCTGTCGAGCGGAAGGCTTCCAGCGGGCGTTGCTGTCATTCGAATTTCCGGTCCTCAAACTCGATTCGTTATCGAAACGATGAGCGGTCATTTGCCTTTACCAAGACAAGCGGTCTTGCGGGCATTTTACTCACAAGGCGATGGTGAGATTCTTGATCGTGGCCTGCTTGTATTCTTCCCGGGACCGCGGAGCTTTACCGGCGAAGATGTAGCAGAGCTGCAAATTCATGGTGGTCAGGCTGTTGTTAGCGCCATGTTAAAGGAACTGACGGGCTTCCAGCATGTTCGCTCTGCCGAGCCTGGAGAATTTACCCGGCGGGCTTTCATGAATGGAAAGCTGGATCTGGTGAAGACCGAGGCGCTGGCTGATCTGATCAATGCCGATACGCAGGCACAAAGGCGTTTTGCCCAGCGCAATGCGGATGGTGCTCAAAGTGTGCTTTATGCAGATTGGCGCAAGCGACTGATTCATGCCCGCGCCATGATTGAGGCCGAGATAGATTTTGCCGATGAGAGTGATGTGCCGGGCTCGGTTGCTGCAACAATATGGGCCGATACGGCGTGTCTGGCACAGGAAATTGAGAAGCATATTGAAGGCTTTACCGCGGCTGAAATCATCCAGGATGGTTTCAGGGTGGTTATATTAGGCGCTCCAAATGCCGGAAAATCAAGTTTGCTGAATGCCTTGGCTCAACGAGATGCAGCGATTGTTACGGATGAAGCTGGAACTACGCGGGATCTTCTTGATATTGTTCTTGATCTTGGCGGCTTGAAAATCATTGTAACCGACACCGCCGGCTTGCGTGAAAACCCCGGCCGCGTTGAGGCGATCGGCATTGAAAAGGCGCAAGCCAGAGGCAAGAAGGCTGATCTGGTTCTTTTTCTGGAAGACATGTCAGACCCACAAATGGTTGAGATCGACTGGCTGGCCGGGGATCATATCAAGGTTGGAACAAAGCTGGACCTCATCGAATTCGACCAGACACAGCATGATCAATATGATTTCTGCATTTCTCATTTAAGCGGTCATGGAATAGCTGATCTTCTGGAAGCGATAAAACAAAAAGCTGAAGCGCGACTTGCGGCAGCTGGAGACATTCTCCCATTTCGGATGCGGCATGTTGAATTGTTGGAAGAATCGCTGGAGCATTTGACAGAAGCTCAAAATACCCTGCAGCCGCTGGAAATCCGGGCCGAGGAATTGCGTCTCTGCGCCAATTTACTTGGACGAATTTCAGGGGCGGTCAATGTCGAGGATTTGCTTGATGTCATTTTTTCACAATTCTGTATCGGCAAGTGATTCACGTGAAACAGGTTTTATGGGGTGACTCACGTGAAACACCCAAATGGCATGAATTAAAAGTTTCACGTGAAACATTTAAAATACTCATTGACCTTCAAAAATATGATAGAAGTTGCTTTTCCGACCAGAGAAACTGTCATGAAATCCGAATATGATGTCATTGTTGTAGGTGGTGGCCATGCCGGTTGTGAGGCCGCCAGTGCTGCGGCTCGCAGTGGTGCAATAACGGCATTGGTCACTCTTCGTGCTGATACGATTGGCGCCATGTCGTGCAATCCGGCGATTGGTGGACTTGGCAAAGGTCAGCTTGTGCGCGAAATTGATGCGCTGGATGGCTTGATGGGCCGGATTACCGATCAGGCTGGCATTCAATTTCGTATGTTGAATCGTCGTAAAGGCCCGGCGGTGAGAGGCCCGCGAACACAAGCGGATCGTGAGCTGTATAAACAGGCTGCTCAACAGGCCCTGCAGAAACAGGCTGGGCTTACGATTATTGAAGGTGAAGTTCAGGATCTTGAAATTCAGGATGGTGGGATCAGGGCCGTCATCCTTGCCAATGGCAGAAGGTTGCCCTGTGGTGCCGTTGTTTTGACGACCGGCACATTTTTGCAGGGCCTGATCCATATCGGGGATCGTAAAATTATTGCTGGTCGCATGAATGAGCAGGCCACAACCGGGTTGTCGGCCACTCTGGCACGAGAAAATTTCAAGCTTGGCCGCCTCAAGACAGGCACGCCACCGCGGCTTGATGGGCGCACAATTGACTGGAAGTCGTTGGAAATGCAGGCTGCTGACGACGAGCCAGTGCCTTTTTCTTCAATGACAGATCGTATCACTGTTCCTCAAATCGAATGCGGGATTACGCGCACCACCCCTGCTACACATCAGTTGATCCGGGATAATATAAAGCGCTCGGCCTTATATTCCGGTTCGATCGGAGGGATCGGGCCACGCTATTGCCCGTCTATTGAAGACAAGATCGTCAAATTTGCGGATCGGGATAGCCATCAGATTTTTCTGGAGCCGGAAGGGCTGAACGATCATACGGTTTATCCAAACGGTATTTCTTCATCGCTGCCTGAAGATGTTCAACTGGATCTTCTCAAGACCATTCCGGGGTTGGAAAAATCCGTCATGCTTCAACCGGGTTATGCGATCGAGTATGACCATGTCGATCCTCGTGAACTTAATGCAACGCTTGAGACCAGACGCATTAAGGGTCTGTTTCTGGCAGGACAAATCAATGGAACCACGGGGTATGAAGAAGCGGGCGGGCAAGGCTTGCTGGCGGGCATTAATGCCGCACACCGGGCTTCAGGGACGGAATTGATAACGATCAGCAGAACGGAAGCCTATATTGGCGTTATGATCGATGATCTGATTCATCAAGGGGTGACGGAACCTTATCGAATGTTTACCTCCCGGGCAGAATTTCGTCTGTCTTTGCGGGCTGATAATGCAGATGAGCGATTAACACCGCTTGGAATTCGTCTGGGTATTGTTTCAGATGCGCGAAAGAGCAAATTTGAGCAAAGCTGTGAAGCATTGGGCCGCGTACGTTCACTGGCGCAGTCTCTGGCGATCAGCCCCCAACAGGCGGCCGCACATGGTCTGAATGTTAATCATGATGGTGTTCGCCGCACCGGTTATGAGTTGCTCAGCTATGAAGGTGTTGATGTCAAATGGCTATCAAAACTTGATCCCGGCTTTGATAATATTGACAGAAAAACGGCGGAAGCATTGGAAATCGAAGCGAAATATTCTGTTTACATCGAACGGCAGAAGGCGGATGTGCTGCGGATTCAGGCGGAAGAGGGGCGCAGCATTCCAGTTGGCCTTGATTTCGGAAATATTCCGGGGCTTTCGAACGAGCTCAAGCAAAAAATTGCAGAAAGACAACCACATTCAGTTGCTGAAGCCTTGCGCATTGAGGGCATGACGCCAGCAGCTATCGCCTTGATTGTTGCGCATGTCCGCAATCATGAGAATGCAGCCAGAAGGGGCGCGGCATGAAGGATCAGCGTTTTGAAGCGCTAAGGCTTGCCGCAAAATCTGTTTCACGTGAAACCTATGAGGCGCTTCGAGAGTTTGAGACGCATTTTCTTAAATGGAATCAAAGCATCAATCTTGCCGCCCTCTCCACATTGTCCGACACCTGGAACCGGCATATTGTGGACAGCGCCCAATTATATGGCATTGCTCCTGAAGCAACCCGGTGGCTGGATCTGGGATCAGGCGGTGGGTTTCCCGGGCTGGTTCTGGCTTTTCTGATCCGCGAGCGGACTGGTCATATTGATCTGGTTGAGAGCAATCGAAAGAAAGCCGGTTTTTTGCAGGCCATGACAGGCGAGTTTAATCTCCCGGCACGAGTGGTCGCGCAACGCATAGAAAATGCACCCAAACTGGTCGAGCAGCCACAAATTGTGACAGCGCGAGCGCTGGCGCCATTGCCGAGCTTGATAGGGTTGGCTTCGCCCTGGTTGCTGAAAGGTGCTGTTGGGCTTTTTCATAAAGGACGGGATTACCGCTCTGAGGTTGAAGAAAGCAGTCAACGTTGGGTGTTTGATCTGATAGAACATAAAAGTCTGACAGGCTCTGACAGCGTCGTACTTCAAATCAGTGGTTTAAGTGCCAGATAAACAAACTGGTTTATCGGAATGAAATTCCGGCAGGAAAGAATGATCAGCAACACTCCGCGTATCATCACTGTAGCGAATCAGAAGGGCGGCGTCGGCAAGACGACCACCGCGATCAATCTTGCAACCGCACTGGCAGCTATTGGCGAGAAAGTTCTTATTGTTGATCTTGATCCGCAGGGTAATGCCAGTACAGGGCTGGGTATCGATCGCAAGGACCGTTTGATTTCATCTTATGATGTGCTGACGGCAAATGCGACGATTGAGCAGGCGTCGGTTCAGACGGAGGTTCCAGGGCTTTGGATCGTTCCATCAACGCTTGATCTTCTGGGTGTTGAAATGGAAATTGCAGCAGCGCCGGATCGCGTATTGCGGCTGCGAAATGCCTTGCGGGTGGCATCACAACGCTCTGAGCCTTTCACCTATATATTGCTCGACTGTCCACCTTCGCTGAACCTTTTGACGTTGAATTCGATGGCGGCGGCAGATTCTGTGCTGGTTCCGCTGCAATGTGAGTTTTTTGCGCTGGAAGGGTTGAGCCAGTTGCTGCAAACCGTTCAGCAGGTGCGTGGCTCCATCAATCCACAATTGGAAATTCAGGGCATTGTGCTGACCATGTTTGACGGGCGCAATAATCTGGCCAATCAAGTGGTACAGGATGTGCGCGCCCATATGGGCGAAAAGGTCTATGAGACTGTTATTCCGCGGAATGTGCGGGTGTCGGAAGCGCCTTCCTATGGCAAGCCGGCAATTTTATATGATCTGAAATGCTCGGGAAGTCAGGCATACCTGCAATTGGCCTCGGAAGTTATCCGTCAGGAACGGCGTTTGCGGGCGGCCTGAGGGGGCAGACAATAATGATTCGGTAGTGAAACGGTTTGGTTGGCTATGAACGAAGATCCTTCAAGAAAAAGACTGGGCCGGGGATTGGCCGCGCTGATTGGTGAAATTGACCGGCCAGCCGAGGCACAGGCGCCGGTAACGAAGGCAGATGGCAAGGTGCCGATTGAATTTGTTGCCCCCAATCCGCGCAATCCGCGTCGCCATTTTGGGGAGGCCGAACTGACCGATCTTGCACAATCCATTCGTGAGCACGGTATTGTTCAGCCGGTGGTGGTGCGCTCAGCGCCGGGCTCGACGGGGCGCTATGAAATCATTGCCGGAGAGCGGCGCTGGCGGGCGGCGCAGCGGGCCGGGCTGGTGGAAATTCCGGTCATTGTTCGTGAGGTTAGTGATCGCACGGCACTGGAACTGGCCATTGTCGAAAATGTGCAGCGTTCTGATCTGAATCCGATCGAAGAAGCGCTGGGTTATGAACAGCTTATTGAAGAGCATAGTTACAGTCAGGCGGATCTGGGCCAGGTGATTGGCAAAAGCCGCAGCCATGTAGCCAACACGCTGCGCTTGCTCAAGCTGCCGGATGTTATCCGGGATCTGGTGGTTGATGGCTCGTTGTCGGCTGGTCATGCGCGCACTCTGGTAACGGTTGAAGACCCGGTGGGGCTGGCCAGACGCATTATTGAAGAAGGGCTTTCCGTGCGTCAGGCAGAAGCGCTTGCCCAAACACCCGCAAGCAGTTCTGCAGATCAGAAACGGACTGCTGGTCCGGCAGAAAAAGATGCGGATACGCTGGCTTTGGAAAAACTGCTGACTGATACAATCGGCTTGAAGGTTGTCATTGCGCACAAGCAACGGGGCGGTGAATTGCGGGTGGCTTACAAGACATTGGATCAGCTTGACGATCTGTGCCGCAAGCTGAAGCTTTAGCCGCCTTTGTGCTGCGCTTAGAGCGCCGTGCGTCCAATCGGACGCACAAAGGACGCTCTAACACTTTGAATGAGCATCGGAATAATCCGAAAACCGATTCCACTTTTCGGTCCGATGCTCTAATTTCCATCTGACTGCAAAATGTTTTAGAAGCCTTTCATGGCGCAGAAAAAAGCACATGAAGTCGACGCCTGGCTGGCAAGGCCGGATCGTGAGACTTTTCTCATTCTTCTTTACGGTCCTGATCGAGGGCTGGTGGCGGAACGGGCTAAAGCCTTTGCTGTCGGTACCGGTTTGCCGCTGGACGATCCTTTCAGCGTGGTGAAACTGGATGGGGGGGATGTGGAAAAAGGTGAAGGGCGGCTTTCACAGGAAGCCCGCACAGTACCGATGTTTGCTGATCGTCGCTTGCTATGGGTTCGCAATGCGCCGGGCCAAAAGGCATTTGCCGATGAGGTGAAGGCTTTGCTTCACGAACCACCACGTGATGCGCTCATTTTGATTGAGGCAAGCGAGTTGAAGAAAAATGCTCCATTGCGCACTGTCGTGGAGACAGGAAAAGGCGCAATGGCCCTGCCGTGCTATGCGGATGGGAGCCGTGACATTGAAGCGCTGATTGATGATGAACTGCGTCAGGCGCGTATGAGCATGGGGCCGGATGCGCGTCAGGTATTGCGTCGCAATCTGGGGGGGGATCGCCTTGCCACCCGTGCTGAATTGCAGAAACTGACGCTCTATGCGCAAGGTCAGGCGGAAATTTCCGTTGAGGATGTCCTGCTGATGACCGGCGATGTGTCGGGGCAATCGCTTGATGATGCCGTTGATGCGATTCTGGAAGGGCGTGTGAGTGATTTTGACAGCGCTTTTACACGCCATTGTCAGTCGGGAAGTCAGCCATTTTTAGCGCTTTCTGGCATGATGCGTCAGTTTCATGCGCTTCATGCCATGCGTGGCGTCATGGAAGATGAGGGGCGCAATGCTGTTTCGGTGGTAAGTGCTGCAAGACCGCCGATCTTTTTTGCACGGCGAAAGCTGGTTGAGCGTGCGCTGGAACGCTGGAATCGACATTCCATAGAGCGAGCTTTATTGCGGTTACACATGGCTGTGCTGCAAACCCGCCGTCGGCCGGAACTTGGCACAGCACTTGTGCGTCAGGCCCTGCTTGGCATTGCGGTTGAAAGTGCGCGCCTGTCACGGCGGCGTTAAAGCATTTTGCAGTCAAATAATTTCATTTGATTGCAAAAGCTCTAAAATCCTGATCTTGAAGCAGGATAAGCTTTTTTGTAAGAAAAGCGACAGGCTTTAAGCCTGATGCGGGTATGATGTAATGGTAGCTTGTCAGCTTCCCAAGCTGAACGTGCGGGTTCGATTCCCGCTACCCGCTCCAGTTTCTCGCTGTTATTTCAACTATAAAATTCTCTAAGCTCTTGTTTTCGATGTATTTTTGTAACGTCAGATGTAACCCATCTGTACTCACAAAATGCTTTAAAATAAAACGGCCCGCACAAGGGGCGAGCCGCCTTATAATTTTGTCAACAAGCCTTATTCGGTGGCGGCACCGATGGCCATCAGGCCAGCTTTAGCGCAATTGGTATCGATATCCCCATTGGGTGCACCGCCAACACCAATGCCACCGACCAGCGCCTTGTCAAACTTGATTGCCAGACCGCCGCCTTGAATGACCATGCGGCTGTCCATGTCACGCAAGCCGTCATTGGCCGCATTGGCGGCGATGAATTCGGCCAGGCCTGCCGTATCGCGGCCCATGGCAGCGGAGGTGAAAGCCTTGCCGGTGGCGCTGGCGCCTGTATGGGGGCCAGAATTATCGGCTTTCAACAAAACCTTGGTTGAACCATCACGCGCCACAATGGCAACGCTGACATTGTGGCCTTCAGCAGCGCAAGTCATCAGCGCAGCGTCGGCAGCCTGAATGGCCAGTTCAAGCGGGAGGTAAGGGGCTGTTGGCAGGTCCTGTGCCGAAGCAGCTACAGGGATCAGAAAGGCAGAGGCCAATAGGAGAGTACGAATCATAAGGGTACCTTTTATTGTGATCATCATCAAATCACCCCCGCAGCTTTTCTATCCCATGCAGAGCTTGAATTCCATATCCCTGGCCTCACAATTTTTTCTTCCCTCAAGTGTATCATGGCTTTCAGATGTATGGCTTGTTTTTGCCGCATTTCTACTGCGTTTTCCGGTGTATCTGACTGCAAAAAGCTTGTGGGAGAATTCCAATATGTGTTGTCGAATCATCCGTAATACAGCTGCAGTGTTGTTTGTCATCACCGTGTTTTTTATCGGAGCAGGATCAGCCGTGAGCGCAATGGAACTTCATGATGCAGCCGGAAAGAACAACGCTGCTCTCGTTACCCGGCTTCTGGCTGAGGGTACAAAAATCGATAGCCGCAATGATAGCGGCGCCACCGCGCTTCTTGTTGCCACCCATGCCAATGCAGTGGATGCGGCGCGTGTGCTGATTGAGGCGGGGGCTGATGTCAATGCCAAGGATAATATCCATGACAGCCCCTATCTTTATGCCGGGGCGCGCGGCCATCTTGATATTCTCAAGCTGACACTGGCGCATGGGGCAGATCTGAAAAGCACCAATCGCTATGGCGGTACGGCGCTGATCCCAGCTTCCGAGCGCGGTCATGTCGAGACGGTCAAAACCCTGATTGAGGCTGGATCAGATGTTGATCACGTCAACAATCTGCACTGGACGGCTCTTTTAGAGGCCGTCATTCTGGGGGATGGTGGCCTCTCCCACCAGCAGATTGTTGAATTGCTGGTCAAGGCCGGGGCCAATGTCAATCTGGCCGATGGCAATGGCGTGACGCCGTTACAGCATGCCCGTCAGGCCGGTTATCAGGAGATTGAGCAGATCCTTGTTGCGGCTGGAGGCCGCTAGAGAATTTCTTGTTTTCACGAAAACAGATGAAATGCTCTAAACTATTGTTTTTGCCGCATTTGTGCTTTCGTCAGATGGTGCCATCTGTGCTCGCAAAATGCTTTAGTGTGGGCTGTCTGTGCGGTTTCCGTACTGGTTGGGTCCGGGAGTGCCTGACATGAAGGCAAGCACTCCAACGGCCAGAATATCAAGCAATAATGTGGATATCGCCCAGCCGCCGGGCCTGTTGCAATCATGCAGCCGTTTGATCGATAGCATCACATTGCTCCACAATGATGCAAGGATTGCCGCCAGCATAAGCATGGCCCAGCCTGTGCTTGGCTCTGTTTCCGTCGAATAGCGCACGAATTGATAGGCGGTAAAAAAACGGGCCATATAAGAAAGCGCACAGGCCATGACATACACACGACGGCTAATGCGCCCTGATGTGCCAAAGAAAAGCCAGAAAATTCGTTGAGAGCCGGTCACGTTTCAGCCTCTGAGCAGTGTATGGATTGTAATTTGAAGATTTGCCAGATCGGGCTGCGGCATTTATTGCTCCTGCGCAAGCCTTGTGAGGCGATTGTTAACGGAATGGCAAGCCGTGCGGACCCTATTTGAAGGCATGGTGAGGGTCAATTGCAGCCAGGGCATTTCTTGTTTCTTTGGCGGCGGTTGGAAACGCTGTAGAGCATGATGATTTTTTCTTGAATCGTCATCATGCTTCAAGCTTTTGTTTATACGCATGATCTTATCCGAAAAGTCTGCAACTTTTCAGGGTCAGGGCGCAGGGATTTTAGGATATTGCATGATGAATCCAGAAGAAAAGACAGGCTGGACGCCATTACCTCACTCTGACGAAACGCTGGAGCAGGTGCGAAACGTGCCTGATACCCCACAGACACGCGCCGCAACCTATCGCCTTGCCTGGAGCGATGAGGATTTCATGACGCGGCGTGAGTTGCGTCCCATTCGTCTCCAGCTTGAATTGCTTAAGCCTGAAATGACCCTGACCGAACGGGGCATTCGCTCCACGGTTATTTTATTTGGTGGAGCCCGTCTGCCCGAACCGGGTGGCGATGCGTGGGCTGCCAAAAACGAGACGCAAAAGCGCAATCTTGAACTCAACAGTGTCTATTATGAAGAAGCGCGCAAATTTGCCCGCCTTTGCTCGGACTATTCAGCCTCCACCTATTATCGTGAATTTGTGGTGGTGACAGGCGGCGGACCGGGCGTGATGGAAGCGGGAAACCGCGGAGCCGATGATGTTGGCGCCCCTTCCATCGGCCTTAATATCATCCTGCCGCATGAACAGGCGCCTAATCCATATGTGACGCCGGAATTGTGTTTCAATTTTCACTATTTTGCGATCCGCAAGATGCATTTTGTCATGCGCGCCAAGGCCATTGCGGTTTTTCCGGGTGGCTATGGCACCATGGATGAACTGTTTGAAACGCTGACACTGATCCAGACAGGTCGCATGGAGCGGGTGCCCGTCATCCTGTTTGGCAAGACCTTCTGGAACCGCGCTGTCGATCTCGATTATCTGGCTGAACAGGGCGTTATCAGCCCCGGTGATCAGGACATTATCGACTATGTCGACACCGCTTCCGAGGCGTGGGAAATCATCAGGAAATTCTACAGTCTTTGAAAGGCATATAAAGGTTGTAACAGCTCCCCTTACCGGCTTGCCGTGACAATTCGGGTCAGAAACCCGGCAAGGTCATCTGTTACATAGTCGA
Source organism: Aquamicrobium segne (assembly GCF_042656785.1). NCBI lineage: Bacteria > Pseudomonadati > Pseudomonadota > Alphaproteobacteria > Hyphomicrobiales > Phyllobacteriaceae > Aquamicrobium > Aquamicrobium segne. Next base: position 126,389 of record NZ_JBHSLL010000003.1, on the reverse strand, counting down.
CATCATCTTCTTCATCCGGATCGCTTTCCCAGATTTCAGAAAATACCGGCTCAAAATTATTGGGCACAACAAGCACGGTGGTCATGCCCATCTTCTTCGGCACAGCCAGATTGCGGGCCAGATCTTCAAACATCACCGCATTTGTGCCGATGATCGAATGCAGGCTCGTAAATTTTTCATAAGGCGCCGGGGCAGGCTTTGGCGTCAGATCCGCAGCTACAATATCAAAAATATCGTCAAAATGATCAAGAATGCCAAGCTGACGTGCAGCGCGTTCAGCATGGGTGCGGTCACCATTGGTGAAAATGAAGCGACGCCCCGGAAGCTGGTGAATGGCAGCGCCCAGAACCGGATCCGGTTTGAGCCAGGAATAGTCGATGTCATGCACTTTCATGAGGAAATCATCGGGATCAATGCCGTAGAGATTCATCAATCCGTTGAGTGTGGTGCCATATTCACGATAGAGGGTCTTTTGCAATTCACGGGCTTTTTCGCGCGACAATGCAAGAAGCTCTGAAACATAGGCCGTCATGCGCGCATCGACCTGTGAAAACAGGTTCGTGTGGTGCGGGTAAAGCGTATTGTCGAGATCAAAAACCCAATCTGTAACATGGGCGAATCGGGAAATGTCAGGAACTTGTACCATGGTTGACTTATGCCATGAAAAACCGGGTTTGGCTCCCCATTCATTGCAGGTTCATCCAGCTTCTGGTCCATGGACAAAAATGGCTGCGGGCGCAATCGCCACAAAGAGGGAAAAGAGTTGTTGCATGTGATTATCAAGGCTCTGGCAATTGCACTGGCCTCGGCAGCAAGTTCAGTGCTGCTTGCGATAGTGATCCTGCCATTTTTCGGCGCCACTTTGGGAACGCTGGGCCTGCTCATGTGTATCTTGTGCCCGCTGATTATTGCATGGCCCGCCACAAGCTACATGATCTGGCAAAATAACAGGCTGTCACTTGCACATGCCGAACTTGCCATTGCGCATCAGCGCCTGATGGAAAAAGCGCGCCGGGACGATATGACAGGCATGCTCAATCGGGAAAGCTTCTTTGGCAGTCTGGAAAAGACAAGGCGCAAGACCGATGCAGGTGTACTGCTGATCATTGATGCCGATCACTTCAAATCCATCAATGATCGTTTTGGCCATCTTGTCGGTGATGAAGCCCTGCGCCATATCGCCAGCGCACTGCATGAAGCCATTCGTGCCGGTGATATGCTTGGCCGGATTGGGGGAGAAGAATTCACCGTCTTTTTGGCCGGGGCCTGTGAAAAAGAGGCTGTTCTTATTGCAGAGCGTATCCGCCAGCAGGTGGAAAAGATTGAGTTTCAGGCCGAAGATAACCAGATCGTGCCGCTGACAGTTTCAATCGGCGGCGCCATATGGCAACCGGGAGCAACCATTTCAGACATGATGCGGATTGCGGATCAGCGGCTTTATGAAGCCAAAAAACGTGGTCGCAATCGGGTAATATTTGACCCGAACAAGAAAAATGCGAAAGCAGCCTGACCGACAGTTTTGCTTTTTTTAAAATGCTTTAGAGCATTTTGCAGCCAGACGGAATCGTCTGGCGTCGCAGAAATGCGGCTAAAACAAGAAATTAGAGTATTTCATCCGTTTCCATAAAAACAAGAAATGCTTTAGAGCACTCTTTTATCCAAAGAGTCTGCAACTTCTCAGGATCGTGTTTTAAGGCACAATCAGCGTGCCTGCGCCATGCTCGGTAAAGAGCTCGAGCAACACGGAATGGGCGGTCTTGCCGTTGAGGATCACCACCCCTTCCACGCCACGCTCTATCGCCTCGATACAGGTTTCCACTTTCGGGATCATGCCGCCTGAAATCGTGCCATCGGCAATCAGCTTGCGCGCCTGCGAGACGGTCAACTCATCAATCAGCTTCTTGTTCTTGTCCAGAACACCGGGAACATCGGTCAGGAACAACAGGCGCGTGGCATTCAGCGCGCCGGCAATGGCTCCGGCAAAAGTATCGGCATTGATATTATAGGTGTGCCCATCGCGACCGGGCGCTACCGGGGCAATCACCGGAATCATTTCAGAACGGGCCAGCAGATCGAGCAAAGTGCGGTCTACCTCCACCGGCTCACCGACAAAACCAAGGTCCAGAACGCGCTCAATATTGGAATCGGGGTCCTTGATGGTTTTGCGGGCTTTCTGGGCAAAGACCATATTGCCATCCTTGCCGCACAAGCCAATCGCCCATTCGCCCTCGGAATTGATAAGAGCGACAATTTCCTTGTTGATGGAGCCAGCCAGAACCATTTCCACGATCTCGACCGTTTTCTGGTCAGTCACGCGCAAACCGCCTTCAAATTTGGATTCAATGCCCATGCGCTCCAGCATCGCACCGATCTGTGGCCCTCCGCCATGCACGACGATGGGATTGACGCCAGACTGCTTGAGCAGGGCAATGTCGCGGGCAAAGGCGCGGCCAAGTTCAGTGTCGCCCATGGCGTGTCCACCATATTTGACCACCACGGTCTTGTTCTCGTAACGCTGCATATAAGGCAGCGCTCTGGAGAGAAGTGTGGCTTGCATTTCGGCGTTGGCGTCCCGATCCGTCATCGCTCAAATCCCGTTGAGTATTTTGCAAGACCAGATGACGTCATCTGGTCTTGCATGAATGGGGCTAAACAAAAAGCCAGCGCCTCATAACCGGAAAAGACGAAGCGGGCAAATACCATGTTCAGTTCTTGCCAGATTGCCGGGTCGCCTTGCTACAGGATTAAAGCTGATATGATTTGTCCACTTGATTGAGGCTTGTTCGTGTTTGATGGTGGCAGGCGTCAACACTATTTCTTCACACGCTTTTATAATGCAAGGCTGACAGACCCATGCAAGCTGAACAACAGCCCCGCACAGAACTCCAACAGATTTCGGCCTTCATGCGCTATGTCTTTCTCGCACTCGGGTTTTTCTTTGTCGCATTGGGTTTCATCGGCGCATTTTTACCGGTGCTGCCGACCACGCCATTCCTGATCCTGGCTGCGGCCTGCTTTGCCAGATCATCACAACGTCTGGAACTCTGGCTTCTTGACCATCCCCGTTTCGGTCCCTTGCTGCGTGACTGGCGTTTGCGCGGCGCCATTCCGCGCAAGGCCAAGATGATGGCGCTGATTGGTACCGGACTTGGCTTTTTCTTGTTCTGGTTTGGCAGCAATCCGGGCCCATTGCTGGCGCTTTCAGTGGCAGCCCTCATGCTGACAGGCCTGATTTATGTGTTTACCCGCCCCTCCTGACCTCCTGAGGGGAGAGCAAAAACAGTGGGCTGATTTTGGAAAAAAGACAGCGCCTTGTTATTTGCAAAATGCAAAAATCGGGCTGCGACATTTTAATCTACTAAATTAGTAGACAAAGGCTTGATCCACGAATGCGATCATCCTATCTGACAGTCGTGCCGGGCGTTCTCCTCCCATTGCGCCAGGCACGTTCCCCTCTGGAAGGTTTCAACTTTCCATATTTAGGCCGGGCTTTTAAGTCCGGCCCTTTTTTTGCCTGCAGTTTGGTTTTGGAGTATTTTGCCGTCAGATATCTGACGGAAAAAATTCATGCCAGCGAGACGTAACCTGCTCGGCAATCGATGCATCCATGACAAGTCCGTCTGGCCAGTTACGGCGGGTCTCCGTGCCGATTTTCCTTGTCGCATCAAGACCCATCTTGCCACCCAGCCCTTCAAGCGGCGAGGCAAAGTCAAGCGGATCAACCGGGGTGCGGTCGATGACCAGCAGATCGCGTGCAGCATCCATGCGGGTGGAAACCGCCCACATCACATCTGCCCAGCATCGAATATCAATGTCATCATCAACCACGATAATCGTCTTGGTCATCGAAAATTGCGGCAGCAATGCCCAAAACCCCATCATGACGCGCCGCGCCTGTCCGGCATAGGTCTTGGCAATGGAAATGACGGCAATCCGGTAGGAACAGGCTTCCGGCGGCATCCATATATCGATGATTTCCGGGATCGCCTGCCGCAGCAATGGTTTGAAGACCTCCAGAAGCGTGATACCCAAAACAGACGGCTCATCGGGTGCACGACCGGTAAAAGTGGTCAGATAATGGGCCTGATCGCGCAGGCAAAGTCGTTTCAGCGTAAAAACCGGATAGGATTCAGCCTCATTATAATAGCCGGTATGGTCACCAAACGGTCCTTCCAGCGCAACCTCTGTCGGTGAGACCGTGCCTTCCAATATGATCTCGGCACTTGCGGGCACATGCAGCGGAATGGTGGCGCAGGGCGCTATGCTGGCGCGCCGGTTGGCAATCATCCCCGCCAGCGCCAGTTCAGATACGCCTTCGGGTGCGGGCATGACGGCGCCAAGCATTGTGGCGGGGTCGGCGCCGATGACCACGGCCACCGGCATGTCTTCGCCTCGTGACTGCCAGAGCCGGTGGTGGGCTGCCCCGCCGCGCATCGGCAGCCAGCGTAAAATGGCCCGGTCACGATCCATCACCTGCATCCGGTAAATACCCAGATTGTAGCTGGCCGGATCATCTGCGCCCGGTGGGCGGGTGATTACCACCGGCCAGGTGATCAGTGGTCCGGCATCTCCCGGCCAGCAGGTCTGTACCGGCAGTAATGAAAAATCCGGGTCAAGATCGCGCCACTTTCGTGGCCTTGCCGTTTTCCTTGGCCGCGCCTGCAAGGCGCTGCGTGCTGCGGGCAGTAATGAGTGCGCTTCACGCAGGCTTTGCGGCGGTTGCGGGGAGCGTAGCCAGGCCAGCATTTGCCCCAACCCCTTGAGACCCTCAATATCTGTGCCAAGCCCGGCGGCTACCCGTGAAGGGGTTCCAAACAGATTGGCCACCACCGGCATTTGCGCTTTATTGCCCTGCCGATCCTGAGCTTTGGCCAGACACAGAGCCGGGCCGTGGGTAGCAATCACCCGGCGGTGCAGTTCGGTAATTTCCAGATACATGGAAACCGGCGCATCAATGGTTTCAAGCTCGCCTTGCGCTTTCAGATATTCAAGAAAAACCCCCAGAGTAGGGAAAGGTGGGAGTGTGCGCTGATACATGAAAGAAATACCCTGCCTGACCGCAGACTCCCGACTATCATGCACAGCGGAGGCAGATATTGCGCTTGAACAAAGACAATCAATCTTGCTTTTGTTTGTCCAAACGCAAACAGGTTTTCCTTTTCCTTTTTATAGTCACCGCGCCCGCGATAATTCAGAGGGATGCGATGACCCTGGACCCCAATGATGATGCCAGCCTGGATGCCAGTCTTCCGGGGCTGGTTCGGCTTTTGCCGGCTTTTCCCGGACGGCCATTAGGGCCATTGCTGACGCAGGCCTTGCGATCGCTGGCCCGGCGGCGGCCCGAGACTTTTGAGCGGCTCGGCGAATTCAGCAAGGCGCGTTTTCTCATTGATCCAAGCGACCTGCCTTTTGCCTTCCATGTGGTGCCGGATGGGCAGGCGGCTTTGGTGCGGACAGCGGACAGGCAAAGCACTGCCGATTTTGATGTCACTATTCGCGGGCCGATCCTGCTGCTTCTAGGTATTCTTGATGGCTCGCTGGATGGCGATGCGCTGTTTTTCCATCGCGCTATCACAGTCAGCGGCCGCACCGAAGCGGTGGTGGCGTTGCGCAATGCCATAGAAGATGCCGAATTGCGCCCTTCAGACCTGCTTGGCTTGCGTGGCGCAGTCGCCCGGTTTGCCGATACCGGCATCTTGAACGGGCTTTTGCTTGCCCGCCGCTTTGTTGCCGGTGCATCCCGGCCCGAAAGGACAGTTTCATGACCGCAAATGGCCGCATGGAGCTTGTTTGCCCTGCCGGAACACCTTCAGCCCTTCGCGCCGCTGTGCAGGCAGGTGCGGATGCAATCTATTGCGGTTTTCGCGACGAGACCAATGCCCGCAATTTCCCCGGTCTTAATTTCTCGCCTCAGGAAATGGCTGAGGGCATTGCCTTTGCTCATGAGCATGGCAGCAAGGTATTGGTCGCCATCAACACATTTGCCCGTGCCGGTAACACCGATCCATGGCGTCGGGCTGCCGATACGGCTGCTTCTTGCGGGGCTGATGCGATAATTGCTGCCGATATTGCCGTGCTCGATCATATGGCCAGCCAGCATCCCGGCACCCGCCTGCATCTGTCTGTACAGGCAGCAGCGGCAACGCCTGAAGCAATAGGTTTTTATGCCGATGCCTTCAATGTGCGCCGCGTGGTGCTGCCGCGTGTCTTGTCCGTTCAGGAAATTGCCGCTCTCAATCGTCAGATCAGCGTCGAGACCGAGGCTTTTGTGTTCGGGGGCCTGTGTGTGATGATCGAGGGCCGTTGCTACCTGTCGTCTTACGCTGCCGGGCGTTCGCCCAATCTCAACGGTGTTTGTTCTCCGCCTGAAATGGTCACCTATGATGAGGACAAGGACGGCACTGCCGCCCGGCTTGCCGGTTTTACCATCGACCATTACGCACCGGGTGAACCGGCTGGTTATCCAACCCTGTGCAAGGGCCGGTTCAAGGCAGGCGACAAGGCAGGCTATCTGTTTGAAGATCCGGTGAGCCTGAATGCAGGCAGCATGATCGTGGCCTTCAAGAAGGCGGGAGTGACTGCCCTGAAAATTGAAGGCCGCCAGCGCGGCAAGGGCTATGTCACGCAAGTGGTGCGGGCTTTCAAAAAGGCGGTCGATGCAGCTGAGCAGGGCCATGACGCCACCGAGATCGACAGCATCCTTGCCAGCCTGTCCGAAGGTGGCCGCCAGACCACCGGCGCTTATCGCAAGATCTGGAGATAGGCCGTGCAACAGGATGCCCCGACACAGATTGCCTTGACGCATGTTGCCTTGACACTTGGGCCATTATTCTTTCACTGGCCTGCGGAGCGGTTGCGCAATTTCTATTTTCGTATTGCCGATGAAGCAGCCTTTGAACGGGTTCATATTGGCGAGGTTGTTTGCGGCAAGCGCATGCCGTTTTCTGATCCCGTCTGGCCGGAAATCATTGAGCGGCTGGAGCGCGGCGGCAAGGAAGTGGTGCTTGCCACATTGGCGGCCCCGGCCACAGTGCGTGAACGCAAATCCATTGCCGCCTTGTGTGAAGCCGGGCATATGGTCGAGATCAACGACATCACCGCCTTGCCTGCCCGCAGCGGCAGGCCCTTTGTTACCGGCCCGTTCTTGAATGTCTATAATGAGGCGACAGCGCGTTTTCTGGCCCGCCATGGCGTCACCACCATCTGCCCGCCGGTTGAATTGTCACTGGAAACGGCAGGCACTATCGCTGCGGCCTGTCCTGAAGTCGAATTTGAGCTATTTGCCTTTGGCCGTCTGCCACTGGCTTTGTCGGGTCGCTGCTATCATGCAAGGCTGCATGGGCTGCACAAGGATTCTTGCCAGTTCACCTGCGAGCAGGACCTCGACGGGCTGGCGGTCGATACGCTCGATGACCAGTCTTTTCTTGCCATCAATGGTGTGCAAACCCTGTCGGCGGAGGTTCATGCCGCATTGTTTACATCGCAAGCGCTGATCCGCCATGGCGTGAGGCGGCTGCGACTGTCACCGCATGATTGCAACATGGTGGAAGTGGCGCGTATCTATCGCGCTCTGCTTGATGGCGCATTAAGCCCTGAAGACGCCCGTTTTCAGCTTTCCTGCCTCGACCTGCCGGGGCGGCTGGTCGATGGCTATGCGCATGGCAAGGCCGGTGCATTGTCCGTTGTTCAGCCAGCCTGAAGCTGGCGCATGATCTTGTTGGCCATCTTATTGGCCGGGGATCGCCAGCGGATTGCTTTCCAGTGCGGCGCGGTCGGGCATGTCGATTTGCGGTGTGTTGGTGATGGCTGCAAACAGCCGCTTTATATAATCGCCCGGCATGTCGAGCGTGATCAGCACCAGCCGGGTGCCGCGCTTTTCATCCGGCCAGAAGGGCAGGCGCGCCGGAGGGTGCAGGGTTTTTTGCACGCCATGCACCACCAGGGGCCGGGAGGGGTCTTCAGCAAGCTCGACAATGCCTTTCATGCGCAGCAGGTTTTCACCATGTGTTGAGCGCAGCAGGTCAAAAAACATCTCGATGGCGGTAAACGGCACCGGTCCATCATGGATCAGTGTATCGGTACGGATACGAGAATCGTGATGATGATGGTGCGCATGGCCGTCATCATGGTCGCAATCATGCCCATGCAAATCCTCGTCCTGCGCTTTGCCCAACCAGCGGCGCACATCTGCGCTTTTGCTTTGCGGGTCATAAAGCCCGCAGTCAAACAGATCGCCAAGCCCTGCCTTGCCGACATCAAGGATGGGCGCTGACGGGTTGAGCTGTCTTAGCCGCGCTGTCAGTTGCGCCAAATTTTCTCTCGCCCCCCCCATATCCAGTTTGGAGATGATGAGGCGATCGGCAATGGCAGCCTGCTTGACCGCTTCCAGATGGGAATCGAGCGTTGATGCACCATTGAGTGCATCAACCAATGTCAAAACGCCATCCAGCCGGAAAGCCTGTACCAATACCGGATGGGCCATGATCGATTGCAACACCGGAGCCGGATCTGCCAGCCCGGTTGTCTCAATGACAACCCGTGACAAGGCAGCAATGCGCCCGGTCTGGACCCGGTCAACCAGTTCGGCCAGCGTGTCGATTAGTTCACCACGCACTGTGCAGCACAGGCAGCCATCCGAAAGCTCGATAATACCATCTGATGCCTGCTCGACCAGCAGATGGTCGATGGCGACATCACCAAATTCATTGATGATGACAGCCGTATCCTTAAGCTCGGGGTCTTTCAGCAGGCGGTTAAGCAAGGTTGTCTTGCCCGAACCGAGAAAGCCGGTAAGCACGGTGACGGGGATGGGAAAGCGGGTCATGGCTTTGGATCAACCACCTTGCGAGGCGTTGGCAAATACTGGAGGTGGCAGATCCGGGCGCCAGCCCGGCACGGGCACATCAGCATATTCCACACGTCCGATCATGGCTTTTGGCACTGGCCCTGTTGCACCGCCAAGGTCAACGGTGACCAGTCTGGGATTGGTCAGCTTTTGCTGATAGATGGATTTTTGCGCATTTTTTGGGCCGGTTGAGGCTTCTGACTGGCTTGCCGCATCAGCCGGTTTGCAGATCACGGGGCGCAGATTGGTTGGTGTTTGCATATCGCCATAAGGCACCAGTGATGCAATGGTGGCGCTGCCCTGGCCTTGCGTGGCAAAACCGGCATCAAGCAGCTTTGCCACCGCCTCTGCACGGGTAACGCCGTTTGTTTCGCCAAACACCACGGCTGCCAGAGTGCGGCCGTTGCGGGTGGCGGTGCCAACCAGATTAAAACCGGATTCGCAGACAAAGCCGGTTTTCATGCCATCTGCGCCCGGATAACGGCCAACCAGAAGATTGAAATTGGGAATTTGGGTCTTGCCAAAAAGCAGCCCTTCAATGGTGTACCAGTCATTATATTGCGGAAAATCACGGCGTATTGCGCTCACCAGCAGCGCCATGTCGCGTGCGGTTGTATATTGATCAGGCGAAAACAGCCCATTGGGATTGACGAAATGTGTGCCGCTCATGCCCAGACGGGCAGCTTCAGCATTCATGCGTGCAGCAAAATCGGCCTGCGTGCCGCCAATATTTTCGCCAATCGCCATCGCCACATCATTGGCCGACTTGATCATCATCATCTTCAGCGCATTGTCGAGACGCATGATCTGCCCGGTCTTGAAGCCCATTTTGCTGGGCGGCTGTTTGGCAGCGTTACGGGTCATGCGAATGGGCGAATCAAGTGCTGCTTCACCTGCTTCTATGGCGCGAAAAGCAACATAGGCTGTCATCATCTTGGTCAAAGATGCAGGATACCAGCGCTTGAAGGCATCTTCATGGGCCAGTACCTTGCCGGTGTTCAACTCAAACAGCAATGTCGGGTTTGCAGATGCGGTAGCTGAAAGAGCACCAAGCCCGATTGCGCTTGACAGCGCCAGTTTCACAAAACGTCTCGTGGTCATGATAATCAAAATACCCTGTGCCATGTCCGGCCTGGCCCCGGGTCATCAAGGCTGCACGTCATAATTGTGCTGCCCGTTCCCGGCTGCTTCAGCAGGTGCTATTTAATCTATATGATAACAACAAGGCAAAATGCATATTTTTTGGAATTGCCATTTGTTCATTTGCAGTTGAGGAAATCATGTCGCCTTGAACCTGCTGCTGAAATGCAGGAAAATGTAGAAAGCTGAAAAAGCCTTCTTTTGCCTGTTGCAATTGGTGAGGTCTTAAGCCATATAGGCGCGGCTTGCAGTAAATGCTGCGCGAGCGGGTGTAGCTCAGGGGTAGAGCACAACCTTGCCAAGGTTGGGGTCGAGGGTTCGAATCCCTTCGCCCGCTCCAAAAATAAGCAATGATTTCAAGCATTTAACAAGCGCCCTACGGGGCGCTTTTTGCTTCCCCGGCCCAACTTCGCAAAGCGGGGAAGCAGGGGGGAAGCACGAGGAAGCAAATTCCAGCGTGCCGCAGCGCACAATCGGCGACCCGCCAAGGCCCTGCCGTTCCGCTCTCTTCCGCAAATCGACCACCGATTCGACTCCCTGCGTTTCGCCGACTTCGCGCGGCAATGCGACGTTGCGTGCTTCGATTTCTCTGGTTATATTACTGGAAATATCTCTGGAGATCAACCTTGGGAAGCTCGCAGCGCCGTGCAATTCAAAACTATCGCTCTCGCCTCAGTGAGAAGGGCCTTGTGCGCTTCGAGGTGCTCGGCCGTGACTCCGATCGCGACCTTATCCGCTCACTCGCCAAACGTCTTACCGAGGACACGCCCGAAGCCTCGCGGCTCCGTACTGCCGTCAGCAAAAGCATGGCCGGTGACGAATCAAGGAAAGGCGGCATCCTCGCCGCACTGCGCCGGTCCCCGCTTGTCGGGGCTGACCTTGATCTCACGCGCTCCCACGAGGCCGGGCGGGATACCGACATTTGATGCGATACCTGCTCGACACCAACGTTATCAGCAACATCACCAAGCCGTCACCATCGGAATCGCTCCTCGCGTGGATGGCCGATCAGAATGACGACGACCTCTACATCGCGTCGCTGACGGTCGCGGAAATCCGACGCAGCATTCTCGAAAAGCCGGCAGGCAAGAGACGCAACGATCTGGAAGACTGGTTCTGCGGCCCCGAGGGTCCGCAGGCGTTGTTCGCCGGTCGTGTTCTGTACTTCGACGAGCCCGCCGCCCTGATCTGGGCGCGCTTGATGACCGACGGAAAGGCCGCTGGCCGACCTAGAAGCGCGATCGACACGATCATCGCCGCAGTGGCCGAAGCTAACAACTGCGTTGTCGTCACGAGTACCGGGAAGGACCTCGCTGGCGTCGAGTTTATCAACTCACTTCGTTAACGGCGGTGCGAAAAGTATTCCCCGCCGGGTATTGCAGGCGTCAAGAGTAGTCCATTGCAGCATTGAAATTTCGTGTCTGGCTTTTGTGGATGACAGGTCAAGATGTGTGCAAGCGCACACCAGAGAGCCTTCCCGTGTCAGCCGACCAGAGAGACGCATAATACGGCTGTATATCTACAGGAGGTCGCCATGTCCCATATTGCCAAGGTCTTCCGGGCCGGCAACTCCCAGGCCGTCCTGCTGCCAAAGGATTTCCGCTTCACCGTCGATGAGGTCGAGGTCACGCGCGAGGGCGATGCCGTGATCCTGCGCCCGAAGTTAGGTACGGCTGGACGTTGGGCCTCGCTGCGCGCGGCGATCGACCGGGGCTTCAGTCCCGACTTCATGGCGGACGGCAGGGAGCAGCCAAACGAACAGCACCGTCCCGATCTCGACCCAGCGTTTCATTGATCTGCGGACTCTTCGACATCAACGCGGTGATCGCGCTGGTGAGGCACCTTTCGGAAGCGCTTCTGCGCAGGGTCGAATCCACAGAGACGGGTTCGCTGACCATCTCTTCCGTCGTTGCCCATGAGCTCCACTTCGGCGTCTATTGCAGCCGTATCGGTTTCCTCCCGCAGTCGTGGAACTAACCGAGCGCAAACGTCGACGCTTTCAGGCAGCAGACGACAGCTAGTGTATTGCATATTGCACTACGATCCACTATTCTCTTTCCAATAGGAGAGCGCAATGGCTACCACAGCTGGACGTAAGGAACATCCGATCTCGATGCGTCTGCCCGAGGCCGACATCGCGATGATCGATCGTGCGGCCGGCCTACGAGGCCGATCGCGTACGGATTTCGTGCGCGACGCGGCCGTGCGTGCGGCCGAGGAAGTGCTGATGGAGAACGGGCTCATCCGTATGACCTCGGAAGGCTTCGCTGAATTCATGGCAGCGCTATCCGGTGCGGGAACGCCGGTGCCCGAATTGGTGGAAGTGGCAAAGCGTCCGGCCCCGTGGGAATCCGGCTATACGGCCAAGCGCTAAGCCGTGGCGATTTCGGCGCCCGAGCCTCTCACCGCAGCTCACGACGTTTCGGAATTCAGCTGCGGAAAGCCGACGCTGGACCATTGGCTCAGGACTCGCGCCCTTTCCAATCAGGAAAAGGGCTTTACGGCCGTCCTAGTCGTTCATGAAGTTGGACGTGTCGTCGGATACTATGGTCTTGCGCCTACGGCCGTTGTTCCGAACGTGCTGCCACGCTCCATCCGTACCGGCCAGCCGCCAGATCCTGTTCCCTGCCTGCTGCTCGGCCAGCTTGCGACCGATATCAACTGGGCCGGACGCGGGATCGGTACCGGTCTCCTGAAACATGCACTCGAGCGCTGCGTTCATGCAGCCAGCCTCGTAGGCGGCCGCGCGCTCATGGTCAACGCGGTCGATGACGAGGCTGCCGCCTTCTGGCGCCGGCGAGGATTCCTCCCGTCCCGAGACGATCCACTCGTGCTGCTCCGCTCGATCACCGATGTTGCTGTATCTTTGGCAACGCTCGGCCGGTGAGTGTCAACGGTGGATTTGCGCCCTATTTCGGCCATTCAGGGTACCGTCGTGGATTCCTGAAAGCTGCCGGTCCGCTGCAGGGTCTATCATAGGGTGTTTGCGCTCTGCGAGGTAGGTGAGTTTCCTAGCCTACGGTGGGTGCGCCTCCTGACCCAGGTGGGGCCCAGAACCTGTCCACTAATTAGGATCACGGAATTAGGGCTATTCGGTAACAGCGGAAGCACGGTAGGCACGTCGGTCAGAAATTTAGCCCACCTCGTCCTCTCCGACCTATTGCGGTCAGTGGCGGAGCGTCCTTATCTGTCGGGCACCACAACGAATCTGAGTATTTTCCATGACCATGCCCAACACAGTTGTCCCGTTCCCACCCAAGAGCGAAGACGAAACCCCCGGCAATTTCGAGAAGATCTGGGGGAAGAAGGTAAAAGGCCATGGATACGCTGCCATTCCGAGCATCATGATCCGGGCACAGCACCGTCTTGGCATCAACACGACCCAGTTCTCGATCCTTATCCAACTCCTCGAGTATCTGAGGACCCCTGGCCGTGACCCTTTCCCGACCAAGCAGCAACTGGCCGACCGGATCGGCATCAAGTCCTCCACCGTCAAGGCCAACATGCAGGCCTTGGAGAAAGCAGGCTTCATCGAGAGGGAGCAGCACAGGACCGCGGTAGGTGACTGGGGAGCCAACACCTACCGCCTCGACGGCCTTATCGCTAAGATCAAGGCCCTTGAGCCGGACTTCACCCGGGAACGTGAGGAGAAAGAAGAGGCCCGCAAGAAGGCCGAGACCCCGAGGGGCAAGCGGACTAAGACAAAGGGTTAGACTAGGGGAATACTCGACCTATCCCCAGAAAAGAATTACCCCGGCCGCATGCCTAGGGCAGAGACGGTACCGGGGTCTACGGTTTCAATATAACCCCGGGTGGGTGAGAAATCAACCCTAGAGTGACATGGACATGGAAGCAGCCATATACCCCGGCCTAGAGTCCACCCTCTCAGCAGACAGGTTCGGTACCTATCTAGGGTGGGCCAAGCAGGACCGCAACCGCGCCCTTGAGCTCTACACCCTCAACGCGGCCCTATGCGAGAGCCTCTACACCCCCCTGCACATGCTCGAGGTGGCACTGCGCAACCGCATCCACCAAGTGATGAGCGGCACGTACGGGGAGACATGGTATGATCTTGAGGCCTACCAGAGCAACGACGTCCAGGTCGAGATGCTCCAGAAGGCCCGAGAGGACCTTGCCGAGAAGGGCAAGCACGAGACCCCAGGCAGAATGGTGGCATCCCTCACCTTCGGCTATTGGACTGCCATGCTCGGCAAGGAATACGAGGACCTCTGGCAGAAGACCTTGAAGGACATAGCACGGCGCGAGGATGGTAAGGGTCTCAGGCGCAAGGATTTCTCCACCCCCCTTGGGCCGATCCGCATGCTACGCAACCGCATCGCCCATCATGAGCCAATCCTCTACTGGAATCTGCCCAAGCACTATAGCGCCATCCTGAAAATGACAGAGTGGCTTTCGCCGGTCGCGGCCGCATGGTGCCGGGACTGCTCGCGCTTTGAAGCCCTCTATCCAGAGCAAGGCGTGGAGCTTTTCAAGGGCGAGGCGGCGGGATGAAATGCAAGGCCCGCACCCTTCAAGGAACTAAATAATCCACCTGCGTTAACTTCGATGGCAAGCAAATGCCATTCGTCCATCGCAGCAACACCCATATTCCATACTTGCAGCTCGGCTCTGATAGGATAGCATGCGCAATTGGTGGGAAATTGGGCTATGCATTGACGTTGTGAAATCTCCCGATCTGGTTCTGGATAAAGCTGATCCCGGTGACGACGTCTCTGCACGTTTTGACTATCAGCATACATATGCTGCGATAAACGCAATCCGCCTCATTACCGGAGAAGGAGACTGCGTTGAGATTATCTGCGAGAATCACGAAGATTTCCTGGTAAAGAACGGTGCCGGGAAGTTCATTGGTACCCAGATTAAGACCCGCAAGATTACGCTCTTGCCCTTCAAGGCTGGCGAGGAACAGGTCACGAATGCTCTTGGGAAATTTTGCCTGCTGGACCAGAAATTCCCTGGCTGTTTCGAAGGCTTCGACTTCACGACCAACCATTCCTTCTGGAAGAATGAGCAGTCGCTGAACAACCTCCCCTGGCTCCTCGACTCGCTCCGGCAGCGGGGCGGCATCAAAGGCCTGCGTGAGAACAATCCGCTGCGCCAATATGTCGAAGGGATCGCTGCCAGTACCGGCCTCAGCCCCCAGAATGTCGCTGCCACCCTTGTAAGGACGACGATTCGGGGTCACGAAGCGGAAATCACCCATATAGGCAGCAACCTGCAGGAGGCACTTTGCGAGTGTCCCGGCATAGAGGAATTGCCATATGCCACGGTCGCCGCGATTGCAAAAGCGCTGGTCCAACTCGCGCGAGAGGCGTCGGCCAAGACGCTACGGGGAGCGATAACGGAGTTGTTCGCTCCAGGAACCGACCTGAAGCAAGCGGTCGACGACCAGCTTCTCGCCGGGAAGCGCATCTGCAAAGACGACGTTCTCGCTGTCATCGACCGGTTCAAAAGCGGCAGCAAGCCATACGAAGATATCAACGTCTCGACGCTGGTAACGCCCTCTGATGCGCCTTCCGATCTAGTGATCGCGTTCCGTAAACTAGCAAAGGGCGGCGTCGAGGCCGGCCGTGTCACGAACATCGCGGATCGTGTCCGCTCCTTCGAGGCGTTGTTCCTCGAATGGAGCCGGAAGTACGGGGCGGACGAGGCAACGAAGCGCTACAATAACGTGCTCGCGGCGGTGCAATTCGAAGCCGCCGAGGCGCATGCCGGTGCCGAGAAGGGCGGGGAGCCTTACGGTTCGGCGATGTTCGGCGTGCTTGCCGAACGCCTGATGGCGCGCGCCAGGGACGATCGTGATCAACTCCACGGTTGCCGCCCCGAGCATCTGATCGGCGCCGCGGGTCTTCTCACGCAGCAATGCAAGACGTGGTGGTCGCCGCACTTCAACGCAGCCGAGGACGCGCCATGAGCTTGGACCTCGTCGAGATCGTCACCGCGTTGGACAAGGACGAGGACGTGCACCTTGCCCGCATCATCGTCCTGCTTAAAGCTTTCTCGCAACCGGACGCCCCGGCGGCGATCGAAGGCATCACCAAGCTGGCGAAACTCGATTTCCTGCTCCGCTATCCGTCATGCTTGGAGAAAGCCCTTATCGCGCGCGGGGTTTCCGCCAAAAACATTCCGGTGGACGACTTCGAACGGCTGACCATCGAAGCGCGGATGATACGCTACCGCTACGGCCCGTGGGATCACCGGTATCGCCGCTTCCTCAATATTCTGGTGGCACGCCGCCTCGCAGTCGTACGCACCGACGGGCGCACAATCCACATCGACCTTACTCCGCAAGGGGGCGATCTCGCGGAGAAGCTGATTGAATCGCCGGGGTTCTCGCGAGTTTATGAGCGCGCAGTGCTGTTGAGGAAGCATCTCAACCTGAAGGCGCGCGCGCTGATGGAATTTATCTATGAACAGTTCCCGGAGCTGACATCGCTGGAGTTCAACGAAGGGATCACGTTTACAGGGGACGCCCGATGAAACTGCTAATGGAATCCCTTGTCCTGCTCTGCAAGCAGAGCGAGGAGCGCGTGCATTTCGGCCGACGGATTTCTTTCTTCCACGGTGAGATGTCCACCGGCAAATCCACGATCGCGGAACTGATCGACTATTGCCTTGGTGGCTCGCTGCAAAAGACGCCCGCTATCCAGAGTGAGCTTGTCGGAGTTCAGCTTCAGGCGGTCATCCGCGATACGGCCCTGCTGATCGAGCGCAACCCCAACACAACCACCTCGGTTGAGGTGAGTTGGGAACGTGACGGCGAGGCCGGACGCGAGAACCTGCCCCTTGCTGCCGGCGAAGTGCCCATCGTGGGCGACGAGATTTACAACTACAGTGATTTTCTCCTGCGCACCCTCGGCATGCCGGTGCTGAAAGTCCGCAAGCGCAAGGACGATCCGGAGTCGGCCCTCCAACGCCTGAGTTTCAGGGATTTCTATAAATTCTGCTATCTCGACCAGCCGGACCTTGATTCCAGCTTCTTCCTGCTCGACCAGCCTATCCGGCAGGAAAAGTCCAAGGATGTGCTGCGCTACGTTCTGGGCTTCCACAGCGACAGGCTGAATGAACTACAGGCCGAGCTTTCGGAAACCCGGCAGGAACAGCGCACGATGCGCGAAGCGGCCAGGCAGATCGACGAGTTTCTCCATCGGTACGGCTTTGCGTCGAAAGCAACGATCGAGGCCGAGATCGACAAGCTCAACGACGAGGAGGAGAAACTCGATCATGAGATTGAGAATCAGGGCAGTGACGATCTCCCCGCTTCGACCGTCGCCGAAGAGGATCAGGCGCTGATCGGCGGACTTTCCGATGCCATCGCATCGAAAACAGCAGCGATCGCCGATATCGAGCAGCGCCTAAAGGAACAGGAATCGCTCATCGCGGAATTCTTGGCAATGAAATTCAAGATCGCCCGATCCTCAACCGCCTCCGAGTTGCTGAAGGGCGCGGCGTTTCATGCCTGTCCGGCCTGCGGCACGGAGGTCAGCCGGAAAAGCGACGCAGCGCATTGCGTGTTGTGCAAGTCAGACCTCGCGGAAGCGCCCGGCGGATTTGAAAGCGATAGCGCCGTGATGGAGCGCGACCTGTCCGACCGCATCGACGACCTGAAACGGTCCGTGCAGCGCCTCAAGAGATCGCACGACCGGCAGAACGAGGAACTGGGCGGTCTCACGACCCGGCGCGCCGATGCGCAGCGACGCGTGGATGCTGCCCGCAGGCAGGTGGAGTCAGAATATATGAAGCGCGCCCGGCGACTTGAGAGCCGGCGTGGCGAGATCAGGGAACGGCGCCGCCTTCTGGTGCGCATCATGGGCATGCCGGGCGAAGTCGAGGCCAAGATGAAAGAGGCCGACGCGCTGTCAACGCGCATCAGCGAGCTTGAGCGGAATATTCAGACCGAACAGGGCCGGTTCGATGCCGGACGGAAGAATGTCGATGCGCTGGAAAAGAACTTCCATGCGTTGCTTCGCGCCATCCATTTTCCGGAGATCAAGGCGGACGACAAAGTCTTCCTGAACCAACGTACCTGGTTTCCCTACGTGCATCCGAAGGGCAATGAATCCCTTGCCTGGACGTACAGCGATGCCGGCTCCGGCGGTAAAATGGTGCTCTTTAAGATATGCTTCGCACTTGCGCTGCACCAGACAGCGGCGCAACGGCATCTGCCGTTACCAAGATTTATCGTCATCGACTCACCGATGAAGAATATCACGCCGGACATCAATCCGGAGATATTTCAGAATTTCTATACCGAGCTTTATCGGCTGTTAGATAACGAGCTTAAGTCGTGGCAATGTATCATGATTGACCAGACATTTTTTGAGCCGCCAGAAACACTTGACGACCATCTGGAACGCCGACTAACTCAAAATGACCCAGATCATCCGCCGCTAATACGCTACTATCACGGTCATTGACTGCATATCGATCAAACTAGCCGCGTTTGTCCGCTCACTCGCCAAATGTCTTACCGAGGACACGCCCGAAGCCTCGCGGCTCCGTACTGCCGTCAGCAAGAGCATGGCCGGTGACGAATCAAGGAAAGGTGGCATCCTCGCCGCGCTGCGCCGGTCCCCGCTCGTCGGGGCCGACCTCAATCTCACGCGTTCCCACGAGGCCGGGCGGGATACCGACATTTGATGCGATACCTGCTCGACACCAACATCATCCGCAATGTCACCAAGCCGTCACCATCGGAATCGCTCCTCGCGTGGATGGCCGATCAGAATGACGACGACTTCTACATCGCGTCGCTAACCGTCGCGGAAATCCGGCGCAGCATTCTCGAAAAGCCGGCAGGCAAGAGACGCAACGATTTGGAAGACTGGTTCGGCGGCCCCGAGGGTCCGCAGGCGCTGTTCGCCGGCCGCGTTCTGTCCTTCGACGAGCCCGCCGCCCTGATCTGGGCGCGCTTGATGACCGACGGGAAAGCCGGCGGTCGGCCGAGAAGTGCACTCAACACCATCATCGCTGCCATTGCCGAAGCCAATGGATGCGTCGTCGTCACCGACAATGAAAAGGACTTCACCGACGTCGAGATCATCAATCCGATGCACGGCCCAACGATCTGAAGAAACGCAGGCGGGTCCTGGCCACCTGCGGTTCTCACCTGATGTGATAGTGCGGCAGGCTTCGAGTTTGCTGGTGTTCACGCTCAACATTGTGAGCGGGACGCTGCCCGTCACCAGGCCAATCGCCGATAGAGTTGAGAGTGCGGACGGGTTTGCCGTGACGGGTTGAAGGCTGGGAGAGAGGCTTCCGGCGCCCGTCGCGGAGAACCGCAATGTCCAGACATGATCGCAGCGTTCGCACCGGCTCGAACCGGGCGAACCTTTATGACGAGATCACCACCAAAATCATCGCCGAACTGGAGGCCGGTCGCGTGCCGTGGGTGCAACCCTGGGGCACGTCGGCTGCCAAGGCGCCACTCGGCCTGCCAAAAAACGCCGCCACCTCCCGGAGCTACAGCGGCATCAACGTGCTCATCCTTTGGGGCGCCGTCATCGAGCACGGCTTTCCCAGCCAGGGCTGGCTCACATTTCGGCAGGCGCTTTCGCTTGGGGGCAATGTCCGCAAGGGCGAGCACGGCACCACAGTCGTCTATGCCGACCGCTTCACCCCGGAAGACGAGAAGCGTCGTGCCCGCGAGACCGGCGACGAGGCCCATGCTATCCCGTTTCTGAAGCGGTACACGGTATTCAACGTAGCGCAGTGCGACGGGCTACCCGACGACATCGCGAGGGTCGCACCGCCGCCACCGCCCGGCCTGATCGAGCCGCGAGTCGAGGCGCTGATAAGGGCGACGGGCATCGACTTCCGCATCGGCGGCAACCGGGCCTTCTACGTCCCGTCCCAGGACTATGTGATGGTCCCGCCGCCGCAGGCGTATTTCGAGCCGATCAACTGGCACCGCACGGCGCTGCACGAGTTAGGTCACGCCAGTGGCCATCACAGCCGGCTGAACCGTGACCTGTCCGGCTCGTTCGGGACCAGGCTCTACTCGGTCGAAGAAATCACAGCCGAACTGATCGCGGCCTACAGTTGCGCTGCGCTCGATATTGTGCCGACCGTACGCCACGCGGATTATATCGGGGCGTGGCTTGAGACGCTTCGCGAAGATTCGCGCGCCATCGTGCGTGCCGCCTCGCAGGCGAGCAAGGCGGCCGACTGGCTGCTGTCCTTCCTGCCGGACGACGAGCAGCTTCCAGCCGAGCCCGAGACCGCTATCAACAGGAGGGCAGCATGATCCTCCTGACGGACGAGCTGCGCGCGCAGCTTCTCGCCAACGGCCGCCAGCGCGACACCGATCATGTGCCGGTCGTCAAATTCTTCAACCCGCTTGGCGCCGGCGTCTGGCTCGCGACCGAACTCGATGCCGACGGCGACATCCTCTTTGGCCTGGCCGATCTCGGCGAGCCGGAGCTTGGCTATTTCTCGCTCGAGGAGATGGCCTCGGTGCGCCTGCCTTTCGGGCTCGGCATCGAGCGCGACATTCTCTTTTCGGGCGACTTTCCGATTTCGGTCTGGGCCGAGGCTGCGCGGGAAGCCGGCAGCATCCGGAGTGCCGAACGGATCATCTATGCCGCGGCGCGTGCGCGGCGGGAGGGCGCCTGATGCGCTTCCGCCGCTGGCATAGACCCATCTCACCTGACGATGGAGGACAGCGTGATGATGCCTCCTGATCGTTTGCGCTCGCTGCTGGCGCGCATGGAAGACGCGCTTGCGGTTGCGCGGCGCAATCTCGCGCTTGCCGAACGCGCACTGAGCAATCGCGCCGAGGGCGAGACGATTCGTCTGCGCCCGAAATCCCGGCACTACCACCGGCGTATGAGCCGCTGGACAGGCGCCGACGAAGCGGAATACCGACGAGTGCTGAATCGCCTCATGGCAGTCGCGGGGCCGGATCTTGAACGGCTTCGGCGCAAGATCGACCGGCAGGAGGCGGCGATCCTCACGCTGCGCCGGAAATACCGGGTGAATGCGGAGCGCCCGCAGCGCTTCGACTGGTAGCGTCGCGCGCGCGGCCCGGTCGAGAGTGAGAGAGAGGCTGGGGGATTTCGTGACGGGTTGGAAGGTCGAGAGAGGGTCTCGGCCGCCCGTCACGGAGAAACCACCATGGCCAAAGCTGCCAGGAAGTCGAAGAAGCCCGCCACCGCGATGATCGTCTTCTCGCGCTCGCGTGACATTCCCTTCAATCGCATCCGCCTCTCGGACAGCAATGTTCGCGAAACCGACGTCGAGGCCGGTCTCGACGACCTCACCCACGACATCGACCGTCGCGAAGACATTGTGCAGGGCATCAATGTTCGCGCCATCCTCGACGCCGACGGCAACGAGACCGGCGATTTCGAGACCCCGGCCGGCGGTCGCCGCTTCCGCGCGATCGCGCGTCTGGTCGAGGCCGGACGCTTTTCCGCCGATGGCCTCGTTCCTTGCCTCGTCAAGAAGGCCGACGCCAAGACCTCGGCCGTCGACGACTCGCTCGCGGAAAACATGCTGCGGCTCGGCCTGCATCCGCTCGACCAGTTCCGGGCATTCAAACGCATGTTGGACGATGGCATGACGAAGGAGGAGATCGCCGACGCCTATCGCACCACGCCGCGCTACATCACGCAGCGTATGCGCCTGGCTTCGGTCTCGCCGACACTTCTGGAAGTCTATGCGCGCAATGGCATGCCGCTGGCGATGCTGGAGGCGTTTACCGTCAATCCCGATCACACCCGCCAGGAACAGGTCTGGGAGGCTGTCCAGCGCTCCTATAATGTCCAGCCCTGGCAGGTCCGCCAGCTCCTGACCGAGACCACCGTTCCGACCGATGACAAGCGCGCGCGCTTCGTCGGCGTGGACGCCTATGAGCAGGCCGGCGGCACGATGCTGCGCGACCTCTTTTCCGAGGACGACGGCGGCTGGCTCGAAGACGTGGCGCTTCTCGACCGTCTGGTCTCGGAAAAGTTGAAGGCGGTTGCCGATGACGTGGCGGCTGAGGGCTGGAAGTGGATCGCTGTCGATACCAGCCATTCCTATGGTTACGACAACGGCCTTCGCGAGATCACTGGCAGCGTCGTCGATCTCACCGACGAGGAGCGCGCTGCTCGTGAGGCACTGCGCAACGAATACGACGATCTGGAATCGGAATATTCCGAGCATGACGAACTGCCGGAGGAGATCGATCGGCGGCTGGGCGAGATCGAGGCCGCTCTGGAGGACTTCGAAAAGCGCCCCAGCGTCTATGATCCTGCCGAGATTGCCCGCGCCGGTGTCTTCGTCAGCATCGACCGCGCCGGCGAGCCTGTCATCGAGCGTGGCTATGTCCGGCCCGAGGACGAGCCGGCGACCGACGCCGGGGATGGCGAGAACGAAAACACCGTCGTCGCCGGAAATGACGGTGAGGTGCACCGCGCCGTCATCACCGTCGGCGGCCAGCCGGTGGAAGCCGAAGAGGACGATGAGAACGATGGGATCAAGCCGCTGCCGGAACGGCTGGTCGCCGAACTGACGGCCCATCGCACTGTCGCGCTTCAGGAGGCGCTCGCCAACAATCCGCACGTTGCGATGACGGCGCTGCTCCACCGCATGGTGATGGAGCGCTATCACTACTCAGCGCCGACCGGATGCCTTGAGATTTCCGTTCGCCAACGCTACTTCCCCTCGCAGGGCGCAGATCTCAGCGACAGCCCCTCGGCCAAGGCGATCGGCAAGCGCTTCGACGCCTGGAAGACCGATCTGCCTTCCGACGAAGCGGCGCTCTGGGACTGGATCGCTGCGCTTGACGAGGCGAGCCGCATGGCGCTTCTCGCCCATTGCGTCAGCTATGGCGTCAATGCGCTTTACGAGCGTCCGAACATCCACAGCGCCTCCGGCATCTCGCAACACGGCCTCGACCGACGCCTTGCCGGGGCCGACCGGATTGCCCGCGCCACCGGCTTCGATATGGTGGTCGATGCAGGATGGCGGCCCACGGTCGAAAACTATCTCGGTCGCGTGACCAAGCTCCATATTCTCACGGCGGTTCGTGAGGGCGCAGGCGAACGGGCGGCCCAACTCATCGACCATCTGAAAAAGGGCGACATGGCCAAAGAAGCCGAGCGCCTCTTGGCCGACACCGGCTGGCTGCCCGAACCGCTGCGCCTGGTCGATCTCGATGGTGATGCGTCCGCCGACACCGATGGCAAGGTCGAGGCTTTGCCCGCCTTCCTCGCCGGTGATGATGATGAGGAAGCGGCCGCTGAAGACGAAGAAGCCAGGCAGCACCTCGTCGCCGCGGAATGACCCTCTGGGGGCGGCGCGGACCGCCCCGCATCATTTTTCAACTCGCCCGGCCATCGCGCCGGGCATTTTTTTATGGAGACCGTCATGGCTGACCACATCGACATCGACTTCATCTTTCAGACTGACCGCGAAAATCCCCCGGCGGAGCGGTCGCTGCCCTGGGAGGAGACGCGCGACGGTGTCACCGTCGTCGTCGAGCCCAAGCCGCATTGGGCCAAGGACTTGCGGGCCTTTCGGTTCGATGCCCGCGAATATTGCCATTATGCCGACTGGACCCGGCATGGTGCGCGCGCCCGGTTTTACGGGCATATAGATACCTGTGGCGATGGTCTGCTGCTGAAGGCTCGCGCCCTGATCGTCCGCGAGATCGCAGAGGGGCTTTGGAGCTGACCATCCGCCCGGTCGAGTTCCAGTCTCACTAGCAAGCGCCATCCTTGCGACACTGTTTGGAGCTGGTTTCCTCCCCCCCCCCAGCCAGAAATACCGGTCAGGTTGAGACCGACATGGAGGAAAGGCTGGCGTGGCAGAGTATCTGCGACGGGTATCCGACATCTGTCAGATGCGATGAACCATTCCCCGCTTCCATTCGCAAACCTTGGTCCGATCCGTCTCTTCGTCAATCAACCCCAGAGGGGGTCGGCTTACGCGAGCGTGCCGCCCTCGAGGATTCGGAGGAAGTCCGAACGCCCTCGGGTGATTGCAGATCCGGTCAGACACTTCGGGCGCCTGTCGCGCGGGGGATGGTCCCCCGCCTCCCAAAGACAGGAGCCGGAACCCATGTCCTATGCAGATGCCACCGCCTTCGCCGCCAGCCTCGCCACCACGCTGATGGTCCCGATTGTCGTGTTCCAGGCCGGGGATGGAACCCACGGCGCCATGCCCGCCAACGAATTCGACGGCGACGACGAGATGGTGGAACTGGAACTCGACCCATGGAGCTGAGGCGCGAAAGCGCCTCATTCCCGCCGGCCCGGAACGCGCAGGATGCATCCGGGTCTTCCGCCATGCGATGGTTGGCCCATCGCCAGAAATGGCGCCGGAAGCGGACGCTTTCGGCAGATGAGAGGAAGAGGTCGGGCCTTTGGCCGTGACGGGTTGGATGCTGAGAGAAAGGCTCTCGGCGCCCGTCGCGGAGCAAACCAGATGAACCACATCAGCCAATCCACCTTCGCCCCGATCGGGCGGATTCTTGCAGATCGGGTGCTGCCCGAATGTCAGCGGGCGCAGAAGTTGCCATTGCGCATTTCCTGCTTTGGCGCCGTCAGCTATGCTGGAGCCACGGATGCCGATTATCGCGACCGCAGCGTCTTGCTCGGTGAGGCTGCATCGCCGGAAGGTGCCATCGCTCTTGCCGGGCTCTGCGTTTCGCGCGGCGACATCGGCCTTGGCGACGACACCGCGTTGTCCTTCGAGCCGCACCTGATTGTCATTCAGGACCGCGCGCTCGGCCTGGTCCTCGCCGGTGAAATCCGTGCCGGGATCATCCTCTGGCAGCAGCCGGTTGCCAGCGACAGCGAGGCCCGCCGCATCGTTATCGAAGCCAGCCGGCAGCGCGGCCTGGCATTCGCTGCCTCCGGGCGGAGCGATCATGCGTCGGCCAGCGCCCTGCGGTTCCGGGCGGCACTGCTGGAAGCCCGGCTGGTCGATCCGCTTTGGCGCGAGGCCGTCGCCGAGCTGCTCCATCTGCCGCAAGCAGCCTGATCCCTTTTTCTTTCTTCAATCAGCCCGGCCTTACGCCGGGCTTTGTCGTTTCAGGAGCCTGTCATGGCCGACTACTTCACCCATTTCTCCTGTCTGCTCGATGTCGGCACGCCGGATAATGCCGCTCATGCCCTCGACCTCTATAACACCCTGTCCGACGCGAACGCCGACGAAGAACCGCCTTCGGACAGCTTCCTCCTCTCGATCCAGCCCGAACATGGCGGTACACAGCTCTGGATGCGCGATGACGTCACCGGAGATCCCGAGCACGTTGTCCAATTCGTCAAACGCTGCGCCGCAGCATTCGGTCTCACCGGCCGCTGGGGCTTTCAGTACGCCAACACCTGCTCGAAGCCGCGCGTCGACGGCTTCGGCGGAGGTGCACATGTTCTTGACCTGGCCACCGGGGAAACGGTCGCCTGGACCTATACCGATGGCTGGCTCGCCGAGGTGCTGGACGGAGGCGATCCCGATGCCTGAGATCATCGAAACCACGGTCTATCGGCTCGATGAGCTTTCCGATGCCGCAAAGGACAAAGCCCGTGCCTGGTATCGTGAGGGCGGCTTCGACTACGACTGGTATGATGCGGTCTATGAAGATTTCCAACGGATCGCGTACATCCTCGGCATCCGCTTCAAGACCAGTGCCGTGCGGCTTATGGGCGGCGGATCGAGGCAGGAGCCGCGCATCTGGTTTCGGGGCTTCTGGTCGCAAGGTGATGGAGCCTGCTGGGAGGGGTTCTACTCCTACCGGAAAAACGCCTCCGCCGAGATCCGATCCTATGCGCCGCAGGACGTAAAGCTGCATGAGGTTGCCGATGCGTTGCTGGCGATCCAGCGCTGCAATTTCTACCAGCTTCGCGCCGAGGCCAGCCATCGTGGGCATTATTATCACGAATACTGCATGTCGATCTCGGTCGAGCGCGACAGTCCGACATATCAGGACATGACCGTCGATGCCGAGGAGGTCGTCATCGAGGCGCTGCGCGATCTGGCGCGCTGGCTTTATCGTCAGCTGGAGCGTGAATACGAATACCTGACTTCGGACGAGGCGGTGGACGAGACCATCACCGCCAACGACTACACCTTCACGGCGGGGGGTCGCCGTTTCGGTTGATCGCGGTCAGGGTTCGCGAATGCCCGTATATCCGGCGGCTTTCGCCGCCTTGACCAGCTTGCGGTCGAAGCTCGCGAAACCCTCGCAATGCGCCGCGCGGCCGAGATGCAGCGCATCCGCGAAATCCATTCCCGTCTCGGCAAGGTCGAGGGCGGCGGCGACGATTGCACCGTCCTCGACCGTCACGGTCGGCAGGCCGGCGAAAACCCGTAGCGCGTGGGCGATTTCTGCCGGGCGATATTCATAGGTGCTGCGCAGCACCCATTCGGTTTCGAGGATCACCGTGACGCCGGCAAAGACCGGCTGCCTGTCGATCAGGTCGCGGGCGCGCGGCGATTGTTTCGGATGGTCACCGGTCAGGTAGCGGACGACCAGATTGGTATCAATCGCGAGCATGGCGG
Organism: Aquamicrobium segne; assembly: GCF_042656785.1. Classification (NCBI taxonomy): domain Bacteria; kingdom Pseudomonadati; phylum Pseudomonadota; class Alphaproteobacteria; order Hyphomicrobiales; family Phyllobacteriaceae; genus Aquamicrobium; species Aquamicrobium segne. Next base: position 99,895 of record NZ_JBHSLL010000003.1, on the reverse strand, counting down.
CGCTTTGCCTCGGCCAGCACGCCGGCATCCATCTCCTCAAGCGTCTTTGGCTTGCCCTTCCAGGCCAGCATGCCGAACACGTCTTCCGGTCGCGTCTCGGCGAAGGCTGGGACTGGCTTCAGCAGCACGCCCTCCGGCGTCTCCTCGACCACGAGCCGCGTTCCTGCCCCCCATTCCCGCCGCTGGCGGATGGCGCTGGGAAGGATGACCTGTCCCTTGGTGGAGACGGTGGTGGTGAGCTTATCCGCGTTGGCCATCGGCCCTAACCTTTCATGGCGTAAGACAAACGTAAGATAACCGCTTGCGCGCCATCATTCAAGCAGTGACCGACGGCGGCCGTGCTTCCGGGTAGAGGGAGAGGAAGGCCGGGACGGGTTCGAGCCTGTGCGATCGAGAGAGCGCTGCGCGGGCTCGATCCTGTCCCGCTCTCCCGAGGTTTTTCCCATGAACATGATTTCCGTATCCGCAGCGGCATCCGCGACAGTGCCGGTTCCGCTTGCCTCCGACGCTGACATCCCTGCCTCCGTCTTCGCCGCAGCACAGATCCTTCTTCCTCATCTCGAACGTGGTCAGCGCATCGACGCAGCCACATTGCGCGGCACAATGGAGATTGCCTTTGGCGCATCCGATGCCACTGGCGCCTGGAACTGGAAGACAGCCTATGACGCCTGTGAGGCGGCAACCGTTCTTTTCCTGCGCAAATACGGCAAGGCGCTTTTCCGTAAATCCGCCTCTCCGGCAACGGTGCTGCCACAGTTCGCCAAGATTGCCGGTCTCCTGCCGACGCATACGCGCCGCTCTGAAGAGGCGCAGTCCTTCCAGCAATTCTCGACCCCGATTCCGCTCGGCCTGGCGGCCGTGACGGCGGCGGCGATCACGCCGGCAGACTGTGTGCTGGAGCCGTCGGCAGGGACCGGGCTCCTCGCCATCCTGGCCGAGATCACAGGCGGCTCACTCGTTCTCAACGAACTCGCCCAGACTCGCACCGGTCTCCTGTCTCTCCTCTTCCCGGCCCTGTCCATCTCCCGCTTCGATGCCGCCCAGATCGACGATCATCTCGAAGCCAGCCTTCTGCCGTCCGTCGTGCTGATGAACCCGCCGTTCTCGGTCATGGCCAATGTCGAGAGCCGTGTGGCCGACGCCGCCTTCCGCCATATCGCCTCCGCGCTGGCGCGTCTTGCGCCCGGCGGCCGCCTCGTCGCGATTACAGGAGCGAACTTCGCACCCGACGCGCCGGCCTGGACCTCGGCCTATACGCGTCTGCAGGAGCGCGGCCGCGTCGTCTTCTCCACCGCGATTGACGGCTCGGTCTATGCCAAGCACGGCACGACCTATCCGACACGACTCACCGTCATCGATAAGCTCCCAGCTGACGATCCTGCCGCATTCCCTGCCGCGCCCGGCGTCGCGCCCGATGTCGCCACGCTGCTCGGATGGCTCGCCGAGCATCTGCCCACCCGGCTCCCCGTCGATCCGGCCGTCGCCGTGCCCCCGGCTGCGCCAGCCGCCGCCCGCAGCGTGCGGGGCTATCTCACCCGCGCCGCCAAGGCCGCTCCCGCCCCAGCGATGGCCGAACCGGAAGGCGCGCCCCTCGACTACGAGACCGTCGATTGGTCGCCCGCGGAGGGCGACCGCATCTCCGACGCTATCTATGAAGAATACGGATTGCAGGCGATCCGTATTCCCGGCTCTCAGGCGCATCCCACCATGCTGGTGCAGTCGGCGGCGATGGCCTCCGTCGCGCCGCCGAAGCCGGCCTATCGCCCGCATCTTCCGGGCGCGATCCATGCCCTCCTGTCGGATGCGCAGTTGGAGACCGTAATCTACGCCGGCGAGGCCCATGCCGATTATCTCGCCGGTTCGTGGACGGTGGACGAGACCTTCGATCTCGTCTCCGCCGCACGCGAAGATGCGAAGAATGCCGTGCGTTTCCGGCGTGGCTTCTTCATCGGCGATGGCACCGGCGTCGGCAAGGGCAGGCAATCGGCCGCGATCATTCTCGACAATTGGCTCCAGGGCCGCCGCAAGGCGATCTGGATCTCCAAGTCCGACAAGCTCCTGGAGGACGCCCAACGCGACTGGTCGGCGCTCGGGATGGAGCGTCTGCTGGTCACGCCGCTGTCGCGGTTCCCGCAGGGCAAGCCGGTCACGCTGCCGGAAGGCGTCCTATTTACAACCTATGCCACGCTACGTTCCGACGACCGTGGAGAAAGGGTTTCCAGGGTCAAGCAGATCGTCCAATGGTTGGGCTCCGACTTCGATGGAGTGATCATTTTCGACGAGGCGCACGCGATGCAGAACGCCGCCGGCGGCAAAGGTGAACGAGGGGACGTCGCTGCGTCCCAACAGGGCCGCGCCGGCCTGCGCCTTCAGCACGCCTTGCCGAATGCCCGAGTCGTCTATGTCTCGGCAACCGGCGCCACGACCGTCCATAACCTCGCCTATGCGCAGCGGCTCGGCCTGTGGGGCGGCGAGGATTTTCCGTTTTCCACGCGGGCCGAGTTCGTGGAGGCGATCGAGGCCGGCGGGGTTGCGGCGATGGAGGTTCTGGCCCGCGACCTTCGCGCGCTCGGTCTTTATACCGCCCGCTCGCTCTCCTTCGACGGCGTGGAATACGAGCTGGTCGAGCACGCGCTGACGCCCGAGCAGACCCGCATCTACGACGCCTATGCCGGCGCATTCGCCGTCATCCATAATAATCTCGATGCAGCGATGGAGGCGGCCAACATCACCGGCAGTGCCGGCACTCTGAACAAGCAGGCGAAATCCGCCGCCCGTTCCGCGTTCGAATCGGCCAAGCAGCGGTTCTTCGGCCATCTGCTCACCAGCATGAAGACCCCGACGCTGATCCGGTCCATCGACGCCGATCTGGAGGCAGGCCATGCCGCCGTGATCCAGATCGTCTCGACCGGCGAGGCGCTGATGGAGCGCCGCCTGGCCGACCTGCCGACCGAGGAATGGAACGACGTCCGTATGGACATTACCCCGCGTGAGTACGTCCTGTTGTATCTGGAAACCAGCTTCCCGGTGCAGCTCTACGAGCCCTTCACCGACTCAGAGGGTAATCTGTTCTCGCGTCCGGTGTTCCGCGACGGCCAACCCGTCGAAAGTCGTGAGGCGGTTGCACGCCGCACCGCACTGATCGAAAAGCTGGCCAGCCTGCCGCCGGTTCCGGGCGCGCTCGACCAGATCGTCCAGTATTTCGGGTGCGATCTCGTCGCGGAGGTGACTGGCCGCTCGCGCCGCATCATCCGCAAGCCGGGCACCGGTGACATCGGCGACCGGCTCGTGGTCGAGAACCGCGCCGCCGCAGCCAATCTCGCCGAGACGCAGGCGTTCATGGACGACCAGAAACGCATCCTGATCTTCTCGGATGCAGGCGGAACCGGCCGCAGTTACCACGCGGAGCTATCGGCGCGGAATACGCGGCTGCGCGTGCATTACCTGCTCGAACCGGGCTGGAAGGCCGACGCCGCCATCCAGGGCCTCGGTCGCACGCATCGCACGAACCAGGCGCAGCCGCCGCTCTTCCGGCCCATCGCGACCGACGTCAAGGCCGAGAAGCGTTTTCTCTCCACCATCGCCCGACGTCTCGATACACTCGGCGCGATCACGCGCGGTCAGCGCCAGACTGGCGGACAGGGCCTCTTCCGACCCGAGGACAATCTGGAGAGCCATTATGCCCGCGACGCGCTGCGCCAGCTCTATCTCCTTCTGGTCCGCGGCAAGGTCGAAGGCTGCTCGCTCGACCGCTTCGAATCCGTCACCGGCCTGAAGCTGATGGATTCGACCGGCATCAAGGACGATCTGCCGCCGATCACCACCTTTCTCAACCGGCTGCTGGCGCTGACCATCGAGCTTCAAGGCATCCTGTTTGCCGCCTTCGAACAGTTGCTGAACGCCAGGATCGAGGGCGCGATCGCCAGCGGCAGCTACGATGTCGGGCTGGAGACGCTGACGGCGGAACGCTTCACCGTCACCGATCGCCAGACCATCTATACCCATCCGGGCACCGGCGCGGAAACCCGGTTGCTGACGATCACGCAGCGCGAACGCAATCGTCCGGTTACGCTGGACGATGCGCTTAGCTATCTCGACGACCGCCAAGCGAAGCTCCTCATCAACGAGCGTTCGGGCCGCGCCGCCGTCCAGATCCCGACCACCAGCATCATGCTGGACGATGGCGAGATCGAGCGGCGCGTACGGCTGATCCGGCCGATGGACAGCCACAACATCCCGGTCAGGATGATGGGTGAGACCCATTGGGTTGAAGCCGACGAGCACTCCTTCTCAGCAGCCTGGAATGCAGAAATCGCGGAGGTGCCGGAATTCTCCGACAGCACGATCCATATCGTCACCGGCTTGCTGCTGCCGATCTGGAAACGGCTTCCGCACGAATCCTCGCGCGTCTATCGCCTCCAGACCGACGAAGGCGAGCGCATCATCGGCCGCAAGGTCTCGCCGGCCTGGGCGGCCAACGCGGTAACGACCGGCGCCAGTTCGCTGACGCCGGATGCCGCCTTCACCGCACTGATGGATGGCCGCACCGTCCTCGATCTTGCCGAGGGGTTGCAGCTTCGCCGCTCCCGCGTCATGGGCGTCAGCCGCATCGAACTGTCTGGTTTCACCGACACAATGCGCGAACGCCTCACGGCCTACGGGCTGTTTCATGAGATCATCTCGTGGAAGCTGCGCATGTTCGTGCCGGTCGATGCCAATGGCCCTGTGGTTCTCGGCAAACTGCTCGACCGCTGGCCAGTGCAGCGCATCGGTGAACGGGAGGCAGCGTAATGGCCCGTCATGATGCTTCCGAACTGGCAAGCCGTCTCGGTCGCAATGCCGAGGCGGTCTGCCGCCACTACCTGTCGTCCGGCCGCCGCGCCGGACGATACTGGGTCGTCGGCGACGTTCAGAACAGCCCCGGCCGTTCGATGTTCGTGCGCCTGACCGGGCCGGAATCCGGCAAGGGCGCTGCGGGCAAATGGACCGATTCCGCGACCGGAGAGCATGGCGATCTTCTCGACGTCATCCGCGAGACGCTCGGCCTGACCGACTTCAAGGACGTCGCCGAGGAAGCGCGCCGCTTCCTTTCGCTCCCACATCCCGAACCTGAAAAGGCGAGAACGCCGACGGGCAGGACGTCAAGCAGAGCGTCGTCGGGATCACCTGAAGCGGCGCGGCGGCTCTTTGCCATGTCACAGCCAATCGGCGGCACACTCGCAGAAGCGTATTTCCGCAATCGCGGCATTACGGCTTTGCACGGAACCGCCAGCCTGCGCTTTCATCCCCGGTGCTATTACAGACCTGATGATCATGCGCCCCGGCAGATGCTGCCCGCGATTGTTGCCGCCGTTACCGATCTGGCGGGGCGGCAGACCGGAGCGCACCGCACCTGGCTCGCCCCCGACGGCGCAGCGAAAGCGGATGTCGAAACCCCGCGGCGGGCGATGGGCGACCTTCTCTGGCACGGCGTCCGCTTCGGGGTGACCGGTGAGGTGCTCGTCGCCGGCGAAGGGATCGAGACCGTGCTGTCGCCCCGTCAGGTTCTGCCCCATATGCCGATGATGGCGGCGCTCTCGGCCGCACATCTCGCCGCCATCCTGTTCCCGCCGGCGCTGCGCAGGCTCTATGTCCTCAGGGATCGCGATCCGGCCGGGGACAACGCGCGAGACAGCCTGATCGCCAGAGCCGCGAGTGCCGGGATCGAAGTGTTGGGATTGTCGCCGGTGCGTGGGGACTTCAACGAGGATCTCCGCGAAGCCGGCGCCGATGCCTTGCGGGTGGCGCTCGCCGGTCAGCTTCATCCTGATGACAGAGCGCGTTTTCTGGAGGCATGAGGGGATCGGCGAAAAAGGAGGCGTGTTGCGGTCCGTCTTTTCCTGTCGTCGCTAGGGATCACCCTGCGCTGCCTGTCGGAGAGGCCACGCACACGGCCTTCTCAAAGGGCGATCGGCCCACAAACGATCCGGGCAGGCAATGGCCGGGTTCGGGCTATTTTCCGCCGGCGGCTGCGCCACCTTTGCATCGCGACAGACAAAATAGCCCGCACCCGGTCATCGAGCCCTCGCGGGAGCGCGAGGATGCCAGCCCGGCCCGCCCGTGGGCTTTCGACGCCTGCGAAGGCCGCGATGGGCGCGGCTCCAGACGAAGGAAGCTCCCGATGATGCACGAAAACGACGATACGGGTTTCGAGCCGGTTCACACCTCTTCCCCCACCGATCATGTCCTCACCGAACTCCAGCTTTACGGCTGGCGCCCGTTTCAGGATGAAGCGGACCCGAGGCCGCTTCCCGAAGGCAACGCCGTCGCCGGCGCCGTCGCGGACATCTTCGACGCCCTGATCGCCACGCTCGGCGATACCCGCCTCGAACCCGACCTTGACGAATTGCTCTGGTCGACCGTCAATGTCTTCCATCGCGCCACCAGCCGGGTAGAGCGCGACCTGGACGACAACGAACTGGCGCAGCGCCGCCTTCAGAGGGAACAGGACGGCAGCGAGGTGAAGTCCGTCGAGCTGGAACGCCTGACGGCAGAAGGGCAGACATTCATCGAACGGCGCAACAGCATGGAACTCTTCCGCGACATCGCCGCCGAACAGTTCGAGCGCCACACCGGCACCGCTTGGCGCCCCCGCAGCGGCTCGATGGTCAACCATCGCAACCTCACCGCCGCGATGATCGACAGCCGCGACTTCCTGGCCGCGAAGCGCCGGGCCGAGACCGAGGTGATGCTGCCCCCCGGTCCCAAGGTCGCCCTGACCGGCGGTCTCGACTACAATGACCACGGCCTCATCTGGGCGAAGCTCGATCAGGTCCGCGCAAAACACACCGACATGGTGCTGCTGCATGGCGGTTCGCCCAAGGGCGCTGAACTGATCGCCGCGAAATGGGCGGACAATCGCAAGGTGCCGCAGGTCGCCTTCAAGCCCGACTGGACGAAGCACGGCAAGTCCGCGCCCTTCAAGCGCAACGACGCTCTGCTCGACGTCCTGCCCGTCGGCGTTCTCGTTTTTCCGGGGTCGGGTATTCAGGAAAACCTTGGCGACAAGGCCCGCAAGCTCGGCATCCCCGTCATGAAGTTCGACGGCGGCGCGTAAGCGCCGCCACCTGGCGGCTGTTCCAGTCGCCGATACTTGACTACTGGAGAGGTCAATGGCTCTTATGGACCATCCTTGCAGAACCGGAACAGTAGCATAGTCGCAGGCGGAGCGTATCCACAGGCAGCCTGCCGTGACCCTCAACCGTTTCTGGAGGTTTCCATGACGCTGATCCTGCTTGCTATCTCGCTGACGATCATGCTTTGCATCATTGCCTACAATCTCGCGATCTACGCGCTGCCCGTCATGGTTGCGATCTCGGCCGCGCAGTATGCGTGGGCCGGCGGCGCCGGAATATTCATGAGCGGCTTTGCGGGCGCAGGAGCCGCTTTGCTGTCGATTGCGCTGGTGATCGGCATTCTCGGCTTCGCGAAGAGCCCGACCTTGCGCGTGATTGCGCTCGCGATGTTCGCGATCCCTGCCGCCATCGCCGGATATGCCCTCATGCATGGCGTCACGAAGAACGCAATCGACTCGACGGTAGTACTCAATCTGCTCGGCGGAGCAGGCGGCCTGTTCATCGGTATCGCCGCTATGGTCAATCTGAACGCGCTTGGTGTCTCTGTCTTCTCTCGTTGATTCGGCAACTGCGGGCCATCATTCCCACGATGAAAGCCGGTGGCCTGTGCCGCCGGGTTCTGTCTTTCCTGCCAAAAATTGGCATGTGACGTCAGTTCTGCCGTTATGCCGTCGCTTCCGGCCTGCTTCATCCCGACCGTGGAGGCTCGGACACGGAATGCCTCTCGCGCCCGTAACGGTCATTGTCTGGTTGCCGGTCCAAATAGCGATGAATGCGGCCCACGATTACCTTCATCACCTTTCCCAGCTCCGCCTGACCGGTCGTCCGCAAATTAAGCGAATACGGTGAGGTTCCATATCTGGTAGCCCGATAAGCTTGTCCGGTTTCTTCCCCGCCAACCTCCAGTAGGACAGATGCATGTGGCTTAAAGAGGAGAACGGCAGGCGCCGCCTATCCGTGCGTTATGAGCGGACCCGACGGTTTGTTGTTGACGGCAAGGATGGTTCTGCTGTGCGCCTCGGTTCGTACCCGTCTCAGCGGCGCCATCCCTCCGACTGACTGATCCCCTAAGTCCGTGCGGTTTCCGGCCGCAACCCACGCGGCTCCGGACCGTGTTGCCGCGCAAGCGCGACTGCCCGCTCCACTCCGGGCCTTATGGGCGAGCTGCCAGCGAGCAGGCAGTTGCAGGCGTCTCCCGCCGGCCTTGGCCGGGTCTCGTCGGAGGGATGGTCCCTCCGAGAAGCAACGGAGACTTACAATGCAGAACATCGTCATTCTCGCCGGCAACATCGGTCAGGACCCTGAAACCCGTACCACTCAGGGAGGCACCAGCATCACCCACTTCACCCTGGCCACTTCACGTCCCCGCTACTCGGACGGCAAGGTTGTCCGCGACGAGAACGGCTACCGGGTTCAGGATACTGAATGGCACCGGATCACCTGCTTCAACGGTCTCGGCAAGACGGTCCAGCAATACTGCGAGAAAGGCATGAAGGTTCTGGTTCGCGGGCGCATCCACTACACGAAGTGGACGGACCAGCAGGGCAACGACCGCTACGGGTGTGAGATCATCGCCGAGACGGTTGATTTCCTGAGCCGGGCGAAGCAGACTGAAAACAACGACGGTAGACAGTCCGACTACGACGACGAAATACCGTTCTAGCCGGAAGAGATGGAAACCCGGCGGCGTAAGCCGCCGGGCCTCCCTCATGTTTTTCCGCATATTTACTCAGGTCTACTCGCAGGAGATCGATATGATCTCGCGTGAATCATCGTCGTAGAAAACGTTCATCCGTTCACGACCGAGATTCGACGTTACCGCGCATATCGAGCACGTCATCCGCCATGTTGCGTCAGCCGGCCTTTCAGGGAGCGCATCAAGCTGTTTGCCGATAAAGCCCTGAAACTCCGAAGCTCGGCACCTGTCTCCAAAATAATATATCCGCGGACCATCCGCCGTCTCGGTGATCCAGACGCCGGGAAGGCGCGGATGATTGCGGATCGTCGAATTCTCCGGCGCCCAATAGGTGAAAGGCGGCAACGGATCGGCTTCCACAATCACCTTCGGTTCAGATTGCTGAGCCGGCGTCGTGGTTGTCCCCTGGGACAAGGCGACTCCCGACGCCGCAACCATGGTCATAAAGAAGATAGCGGACAGAGCGGCGACAAACTGCAATTGAGATACTCTCGCACTATTGTTGGGGATTCCCAGCGTCCAGTTTTGATCGTCAAACGACAAGCTATCCCGTGAAGGCGGCAACAAGACGGCTGGATAGGCGAGTTGTGGTGGACGGCAATCATCACGGGACCAACGTCGATGAACTGGCCCCCTTCGCCTCGTAAGGAGTGATGCCGGGCCACCATCGGCGCGGCGCTCGGCAAGCCGAATCACTCGGGGGTCTCTTACGCTTGCATGATTGCCTCAGCGAGCGATTATGGCTCGATTCTTTTGTAAACTACGGCTATTATAGCCGTAGTTCTGGCGCGAGACTCAGTGCCGGTGGGAGGTGATCTTGTATGATCACCGCCCATCAAACTCGGGCCGCGCGCGCATTGCTGGGTTGGACACAGGAGACGCTCGCAGACAGGGCCACCGTATCGCTGACCGCGCTCAAGCGCATGGAGTCGGTCAATGGGGAGCGCGTCTTCGAGAGTACTGCCGACAGGGTTCGCAGGGCGTTGGAAGCGGCAGGCATTGTCTTCATCAATTCCGACCGGCATATCGGAGTGATGCTGGATGTCCCGAACACTGTGCGTCGCTGACGCCATGTCCCCAAACCGGACGCGATGCCGCATGCGTGCGCGCTATGGTGAATCGTCGTTTACCAATCACGTCATTGTGATATTGTGCGCGCCATCGCACCAGACGTCGCAATTGGGGAAAGGACGCAATGGCGACGCTATCCTTTCGTGATGAAGCACCCAACGGCGATTTTCTCACCGATTACGACCGCATGCATGTGAAACTCTATTGTCGTCTGCTCGATGCCGAGGCGGACGGTGCTGACTGGCAGGAAGCCGTCGAAATCCTGTTCGGCATCGACCCCGACACCGAGCCCGAGCGCGCGCGCCGGATACACGATACGCACCTCGCCCGCGCCCACTGGATGACTGAACACGGCTACAAGATTCTGCGCCTCGGCCGCCTGAACTGAAGTTTCGTAGCCCATCGCATTGCTGACAAGGCAAGACGGTTTGCGGCCTGAGGCACTTCCGCGGCGCGCAACCCGGCCGGATCATCTTCCCGTTTGACCTGCGTTCGTAGCCTGGGAGGAATATCATGAGACCCGACACGTCGCGCTGGCGGATAGAGTCCGCTTATCGGTTCATGGACGAGGCAGGCGTCGATCATCTCGCCTGGGAGTGTCTACGGCGGAACGGCGACTATCAGCAAGACTATCGTGACCTGCGGCGTGCAGACCGCCTTGGCAAGCCGCTCCCCGAAACGATGGAGAGCCGCTGGGGGTTGCGATTTCGCGGCCCGGCCACGTCTGACGGCAGGCGACCAACCGATCTTCTGGAGTGAGACTGCCGACACCGCTATTCTGCGGCTGGCGGGCAACTTGGCGCCTGCCCGGGAGGGAGCCGTCACCCTGCGCGCCTTCCTTGCCGGTGAGAAGAGGATCACGCCAGACGAACTCCATCTCCTCCTGCGCGAGATCGGTACTGGTCTGCACCTGGTCGCCGATCCCGCGATTCGGCCCGACGATCCGATATCGGTTGCTATCGCGCTTGACCGCGACGGTCTCGATCGCATTGCCGCGCTCGACCGCCTGCTGCGCCACCTGGCCGGCTACCGCGTTCCGCCCGATCAGCGCATGACCGCCCAACAGCGAAGGCGGCTCAAGGCGATGCTGCGCGCTGTCGACGCCCGCCAGCATCGCGCCAGCCAGCGCGAGATCGCACAGGTCCTGTTCGGCGTCGAGCGCATCGCCAAGGAGCACTGGCAATCCTCGCCACTCCGCGACACCGTACGCGATCTCATCCGTGACGGCACCGCCATGATCGCCGGCGGTTATCTCAAGCTTCTGCGTTTCCGCCGCCGCCTCTGACCCCGCCCCGGTCAGGGTGGGGTTATTCGATACCCCCTGAAATCCCCCACTCCCTGCGCCCCGCTTCTTCGCCACCGTGACCCCTGACCGCCGCTCCCCCCGAGCGGCATCCCCCAGAGCCACGGAGGCATCCATGTACCCCAATCCCGCTCTCCTGCCGCCGCGCTTTCTGCGCACGAGGGAAGCCGCAGACTTTCTCGGCCTCTCGCCCCGCACGCTGGAAAAGCACCGGACCTATGGCACCGGACCACTTTTCCGCAAGCTTGGCGGCCGCGTCGTCTATGCGATCGACGAACTCGAAGCCTGGGCCGAGCGTGGCACCGTCGCCTCGACCTCCGATCCGCGCGGCAGCGTGCTGCCCGCCCTGCCGGGCAACAGGCAGCACTATCCCGCGCCTAGTCGCTCGGCGCGTTGAGGGCTGTCAGGCATGTCCCGACGCCTTCCTATCTCGGAGCGCGCGCGCCTCGACCCTTTCGTCATCGCGACGGGCGACGCCAGCCCGCGCGACCAGCGCGACCTCATGGAGCGCCCATTCTTCTCGCTGTCTAAGTCGCGCCGCACCGTGCCGATCCTCTACGAAGCCGGCGCCGTGCGCGTCGAGGTCTTTGCCGTCCCCGAGCATGGCATGGCTACGATCTGGGACGCGGATATCCTCATCTGGGCGGCGGGTCAGATCGTCGAGGCCGAGAACCTCCGCCTTGCGACCTCCCGCTTCCTGCGCTTCACGCCCTACCACCTCCTGACGGCTATCGGCCGCGAAACCGGCGCCAGCGACTACAAGCTGCTCAAGGCCGCGCTGACGCGGCTGCAATCGACCTCGATCCGCACGACGATTCGCAATGGCGAGCATTGGCGGCGGCATCAATTCTCCTGGGTCAACGAATGGGAGGAACTCACCCGCCTCGACGGCCGGGTCGAGGGCATGGAGTTGGTCCTGCCCGATTGGTTCTATCGGGGCGTCGTCGACCGCTCGCTCGTCCTTGCAATCGACCCGGCCTATTTCCGGCTGAAGGGCGGGATCGAACGCTGGCTCTATCGCGTCGCCCGCAAGCATGCCGGCCGCCAGCGGCATGGCTGGGTTTTCGACCTCCACCACCTTCATGAGAAATCCGGTAGCCTCGCGCGCGTCTCCGATTTTGCGCTCCAGATCCGCCGCATCGCCATGCGCCAGCCGCTGCCCGGCTATCACCTGGGCATCGAGCGCGACGGTCGCCGTGAAATATTGCGCATCCTGCCCGCGCCGTCATCGGCCGGGCCTGTGGATAGTGCTGTGGATGCAATCGGGAGATCACACGCACGACCCTTCGGGAGATCACACGCAAGTCCTTCGGGAGATCACACGCAAAGGCGCCAGCTAACGCTTTGGCCCGACACGACGATTCCCGGCCTTAACTTAGAGTCTAACAATAATACTAACTTTTATGAGCGCGCGCGCGATGTGGAAAACCTCATTCGCGACACGGCCCGAAGTCTCGGCATCGCCGGAAAGAAGGGCACGCCGGCCGGGCCATCCGCTGCGAATCCGTCAACGGCGCCCGACGGCACCGGCTTCGCTGAAACCGTCGCCCCACGGCTCCCCCTCGATCGGCTGGGAGAACGCCGATGATCGTCGCCTTCCTCAATCAGAAGGGTGGTGTCGGCAAGACGACGCTTGCACTCCATCTCGCCGGCGAGATGGCGTCACGCGGAAGCCGCGTCACCCTGATCGACGCCGACCCGCAAGGATCGGCTCTCGACTGGTCGCAGCAACGCGCGCGCGAGGGCCTGCCTCGCCTGTTCGGCGTCGTCGGCCTGGCGCGCGACACGCTGCATCGCGAAGCGCCGGAAATCGCCGGCGGCGTCGATCATGTCGTCATAGACGGCCCGCCGCGTGTTGCCGGCCTGATGCGCTCGGCGCTGCTCGCCGCCGACCTCGTGCTGATCCCGGTGCAGCCGTCTCCGCTCGACGGATGGGCTTCGGCCGAGATGCTGGCGCTTCTGGCGGAAGCGCGCATCTACCAGCCGCAGCTCGCCGCCCGCTTCGTCCTCAATCGCTGCGGCGCGCGCACCGTCATCGCACGCGAGACGGCCGAGACGCTGGCTGACCACGATCCTCCGGTGCTCGCCACCACCATCGGCCAGCGCGTCGTCTTCGCCAACGCCGCGCAGACCGGACGGCTCACATCCGACATCGACCGCCATTCGCCGGCAACGCGCGAGATCGCGGCGCTGGCCACCGAGATCGCGCGCCTCGGCGTCGGGAGGACCGCGCCATGATTGTGCTCCCCGAAATCATACTGTCCGGCGACTGCCGGGACCGCATGCCATCGCACGGTCCGTTCGACATGATCCTCGCCGATCCCCCTTACGGCGACACGTCGCTCGCATGGGACCGGCGGGTCGAGGGCTGGCTAGTGCTCGCACGCGCGGCGCTTGCGCCAACCGGCTCGATGTGGGTCTTCGGCTCGCTGCGCAGCTTCATGGCGAGCGCCGGCCGTTTCGCAGACGCTGGCTTGCGGCTCGCCCAGGAGATCGTCTGGGAGAAGCAGGACGGGAGCAGCTTTCATGCCGACCGCTTCAAGCGCGTGCATGAGCTGGCCGTCCAGTTCTATCCGGCCGAGACGCCCTGGGGCGAGATATACAACGATCCGCAGACCACGCCCGACGCGACCGCCCGCACGGTGCGGCGCAAGCAGCGTCCACCCCATACCGGCAAGATCGATCCCGGCTACTATGTCAGCCATGACGGTGGCCCACGCCTGATGCGCTCGGTCATCTACGTGCGCAACTGCCACGGTCGCGCCATCCATCCGACCGAGAAGCCTTCCGCCCTCCTCGAAATCCTCATCCGCACGAGCTGCCCGCCCGGTGGTCTTGTCGGCGATTGGTTCGCGGGATCCGGTGCGGCCGGCGAAGCCTGCCGGCTCTCCGGCCGTCGCTACATCGGCTGCGAGATCGACCCGACGATGGCCGACCGCGCCCGTGACCGCATCGCTGCCGTCTTGCCATTCCATGACGGAGGCCCGTCATGACGTCCGGCACGGACAAGCGCGGCTTCGCCACGCGCCCGGCCGATCCCGATAACTGGATCAAGATCGGCGACGCAGCGTCGCCACGCAGGGATGCCGCCGACGTCTATTCGGCGCGGCTGACCGTGGACATCACGCCGGCGTTGCGCGGCCGCATCAAGATCGCGGCCTTCCAGCGCGGCGTCACCGTCGCCGACATGCTCCGCGACCTGTTCGCGCGGGAGTTCCCGCCTGCTGATGGAGGAACGCCATGACCGGCTTCCAGCCCGGCCGCATGGGCGGCCACGCGCTGCCTGACGACGCGCCTGCCTTCACCACGCTGGTTCACCTCACCTGGGAAGAAGGCCGGATTGAGCACCGCATCCGCTTCGGCCGGACGATCTACCAGCGGAAGATCGACCGGCGCAGCCGCGTCGTCGGCTTCGCGCCGAACAGCGTCTTCGCCTTCGTCCGATGGGCGTCGAACGATTATGGCACCGTCGTTTCCCGCATAGACATCCTGCGGGCGATCGGTCGCGGCGAGCCGTTCCAGACGCTGCCTTTCGTCCGTCCGGGCGGCGACCTTCTCCTGAAGCTCCACGGCTGGCCGAAGGTCGAGCGCGTGCTTCAGCTCATCGACGCGATTGATGCGCTCGGTATCGAGCCAGCCGACGCCGCGCCAGCCTATTGGCGGCACGTCCACAACCGCCTCACCGCCAACGCGGAACCGCGCCTCTATACACGCGACCAGCACGATGCCTGGCGCGCGCGCCGGAGCATCCTGCCATGAGTGCGCGCCGCGTCACGCTCGCCGCCATGCTGGCCGGTGCGGTTCTCGTTGCCGCGCCGATCGTCAGCGGCCATGCCCCGCGCTTCATCTGGAACGCATCGGCCAGTGTTCCGATCGGACTCTATTCGCTCGCGCCCGTTCGGTCGATCGCGGTCGGCGATCTGGTCGTGGTGCTGCCGCCCGACGACCTCGCCGGCTTCCTCGACGCACGCGGCTACCTGCCGCGCGGCCTGCCGCTCATCAAGCGCGTACTGGCGCTGCCCGGCACCGAGGTCTGCCGCCGTGGTCCGTCCGTGATCGCTTACGATCACGCCTATGGCGATGCGCAGCCGCGCGATCGCTTTGGCCGCGATCTGCCGCAATGGCAGGGCTGCCGTGTGATCGCCGCCGGTGAGGTCTTCCTGCTCAACTGGGACTCGGGCGACAGCCTCGACGGCCGCTACTTCGGCGCGCTTCCCGCCTCGGCCGTCATCGGCCGTGCGCTTCCTCTCTACACCGACGAAGACGGCGACGGCCACTTCCGCTGGTGCTTCGCCGATCCGGCCCTTGAGCCGTGAACTTCCCCTCAACCGCACCACAGGAGACGACATCATGGCAGACCTCGGCAGTTTCACCCGCACGGAAACCGGTTTCAAAGGGCGCTTCGAAGGGCTCGGCATCGAAGGGTCGCTCACCTTCGTTCCGGCCAAACCTTCGGAGGCCGAGAACGCGCCGGCCTACCGCATCCTGCTCGGCGACGAGAACGGCCGCGATATAGGCGCGGGCTGGTCGCATGTCGGCGAAAAGGCCGGCGAATTCGTCTCCATCGAGGTTTACAGCCCGCTGTTCGGCTGGCTGCGCGCCAACCTATTCCGCGACAGCGACGACGACGACACCGTCTGGAGCCTCCACACCAACGACCAGCGGACCAAGCGCGCTGAAGGAACCGACAAGTGACGGATCAACGTCCTGCCGGCGTCGGACGGCGTTCTTCCGTCCGGCGTCCGGTGCTCCTCCTCTTCCTTTCCGGCCTGCTTCTCGGCCTCGCGCCCGCGCCCGCGATCCGTGCGCAAACCGTGCAGGCCGCGCGGCCGGAGGTCGGCGGTCCCTATGCCGTCGACATCGCCGAGGCCGCGCACCGTTTCGGCATTCCGGCCGCATGGATCGCGGCCGTCCTCGCCGCCGAAAGCAATGGCGATCCGACCGCCGTATCGTCGGCCGGTGCAATGGGCCTGATGCAGCTCATACCCGCAACATGGGATGAACAGCGCGCGCTTCACCGGCTCGGCAACGACCCCTTCCAGCCGCGCGACAACATTCTCGCGGGCTCAGCCTATCTGCGCGCCATGTGGGACCGCTACCGCAATGTCACCGACATGCTCGCCGCCTATAATTTCGGCCCCGGCCGGTATGACGAATACCTCGCAGGCGAACGCGACCTGCCGGCCGAAACGCGCGACTACATCGCCGCGCTCGTTCCCCTTTTCGGCAGCGATCCGCTCCCGCCGGGCGCTATCGTCGGCCCGCCGCGCATCACCGATTGGCGCGATGCACCGCTCTTCGTCACGGCTCCGGCCGACGTGGTATCTGCATCCCGTCTGCACGGCAAACGCAGCGTGGGCGCAACTTCGGATGCGTCTTCGCCGTCGCTCAATCCGCTCGCGCCATTCTCGTCCGGGGCGCTGTTCGTCGCCCGCCCGGCCTCGGGAGGTATGCCATGAGCGGAATCGCGCCCCTTCGCGTTGCAGCGAACTGCCGGAAAGGGAAGGAAGGGTCGCGGGCCGGGAGAGGCACGGCGACAGGAAGACGGCAAGGTAAAAGCGCCTGCGCAAACCACCCGCAAGCCATTGGAATGGCTTGGTGTTTTACGCATATGGCGATCGGTCGTGCATACGCATGGGCGATTTTGTCAGCAAAATCAAAGGCAATTTGTATGGGCGGCCCCGCCGTGCCTCCTGGGAGGCGCGCATGAGCGACGACAGCGATTTCCGCATCCGCCCTGGCAAGCCGCGCTCGACCCGCGTGCCGCGCACCAAGACCTTCATCAACCAGGTGCTACGCGCGGCCAGGCAAGCGAGCAACACGCCGGTTCGCGGATCAAGCTCGCCGTCACGGCGGGTCGGCACCGGCCGCTCGACCTTCGGCCGCGGCCGCAATGTGATCTCTCGCAACCGGCTGCTCGGTTCGCATCGCCGCGTCGTCGCCAAGGCGCGCATCGCCCGACATCGGGGTCGGGCTTTCCGCTCGGCACCGATCTCGGCGCATCTCTCTTATCTGAAGCGCGAAGGCGTCAGCCGCGACGGCGAGAAGGGCGTCATGTTCGATGCCGACAACGACCGCGCCGACGATCTCGGCTTCGCCGATCGCTGCCAGGACGACCGGCATCATTTTCGCTTCATCATCTCCCCGGAAGACGCCGGCCAGATGGAAGATCTGCGCGCCTTCACCCGCGATCTTGCAAAACAGATGGAGGCCGACCTTGGCACGCTCCTCGATTGGGTCGCCGTCGAGCATTGGAACACGGACAACCCGCACGTCCATCTTCTCGTGCGCGGTGTCGACGACACCGGCGCCGATCTCGTCATATCGCGCGACTATATCAGCCACGGCCTGCGCGGACGGGCCGAGGAGTTGGTCGACGCCGAACTCGGCCCCAAGCCCGAGCACGAAATCCGCGCCAGCCTCGCGCGCGAGGTCGAAGCCGACCGCTGGACACGCCTCGATCGGGAGATCACACGCCAGTCCAACGAGCTTGGCTATATCGACCTGCGGCCCGAGGCGAAGGGGCCGGACGATCCCCAAATCCGTCGGCTACTCGTCGCCCGCCTGCGCCATCTCGAAAAGATGGGGCTCGCCGCCGACGCCGGCGTCAACGAATGGTTCGTCGAGCCGGGCGCGGAACGGGTGCTCCGCGATCTCGGCCATCGCGGTGACATCATCAAGACCATGCACAATGCCTTCGCCGGGCTCGGCGAGGAGCGTGGTGTCGCCGACTTCGCAATCGACCCTGGCAAGGACGGGTCGCCGATCATCGGCCGGCTGGTCGACAAGGGCCTGCATGATGAGCTGACCGGCGAAGCCTATGCCGTGATCGATGGCACGGATGGTCGCGCCCATCACGTCCGGCTGCGCGGCATCGAGGCGCTCGAGCGCACGCCGCCGGTCGGCGGCATCGTCGAGGTTCGCCGCTTCGGCGGGCCGGACGATCCCCGGCCCACCATCGTCCTCGCCAACCGCTCCGACCTCGATCTCCAGACCCAGATCACCGCGCCGGGCGCGACCTGGCTCGATTACCGGCTGGTCGAGAAGGAGGCGATGCCGCTCGGCGCCGGCGGCTTCGGCCGCGAGTTGCGCGAGGCGATGGACGCGCGCGCCGAGCATCTCGCCGACGAAGGCTTCGCCCGGCGCGAGGGCCAGCGGATCATTCTCCAGCGCAATCTCCTGGCGACGCTCCGCCGACGCGAACTCGACGCCGTGGGCGAGCAGCTCTCGGCCGAGACCGGCTTGCAGCATGTGAAGGCGCAGGCCGGCGAATATGTCGCCGGCACCTATCGCCGCCAGCTCTCACTCTCCTCCGGCCGCTTCGCCGTGGTCGAGGGGATCGGTCCGGACGGCGGGCGCGGCTTCCATCTCGTCCCCTGGTCCCGCGAGATCGAACACAAGCTCGGCCAGCACATCTCCGGCGTCGCCCGCAGCGGAGGCGGCATCGACTGGTCACTCGGCCGCAAGCGCGACCTCGGCCTCTGACGAAAGGAACCTCCCATGTCCGGCACCAAAATCCTCTGGGGGCAGATCAGCATCGTCTTCCTGATCGTGCTCGCCTCGGTCTGGGGCGGCACGCAATGGGTGGCGTTCCGTCTCGGCTTCCAGCCCCAGCTCGGCCCGGCATGGTTCGAGATCGCCGGCTGGCCGGTCTACTATCCGCCGGCGCTGTTCTGGTGGTGGTATTTCTATGAAGCCTATGCCCCGCGCATCTTCGCCGAGGGCGGCATCATCGCGGCGTCGGGCGGCTTCATCTCCATCGCCGTCGCCATCACCATGTCGGTAATGCGTGCCCGCGAGGCCAACGACATCGACACCTATGGCTCGGCACGATGGGCCGACCGCACGGAGATCGAGCGCACCGGCCTGCTCGGGCCGGACGGCGTGGTCCTCGGCCGCTACGAGCGCGACTATCTGCGGCATGACGGGCCGGAGCATATTTTGTGCTTTGCTCCGACGCGCTCGGGCAAGGGCGTCGGGTTGGTCGTGCCGAGTCTGCTGACCTGGCCGGACTCGGCGATCGTCCACGATATTAAAGGGGAGAACTGGCAACTCACCGCCGGATTCCGGGCGAAGCATGGCCGTGTCCTGCTGTTCGACCCAACCAATGCCGCGTCGGCCGCCTACAATCCCTTACTCGAGGTGCGGCGGGGCGAGTGGGAAGTGCGCGACGTGCAGAATGTCGCCGACGTGCTGGTCGATCCGGAAGGCAGCCTGGAGAAGCGGAACCATTGGGAGAAGACCAGCCACTCATTGCTGGTCGGCGCCATCCTGCATGTGCTTTACGCAGAAGCCGACAAGACGCTCGCCGGCGTCGCCGCCTTCCTCTCCGATCCTCGCCGCACGATCGAAGCGACTTTGGACGCGATGATGGCTACCCGCCATCTCGGCGAAAAGGGACCACATCCCGTCGTCGCGTCGACGGCGCGGGAACTGCTCAACAAGAGCGACAATGAACGCTCGGGTGTCCTATCCACCGCCATGAGCTTTTTGGGCCTCTACCGCGATCCGGTGGTCGCTGCCGTGACCTCGCGCTGCGACTGGCGCATCGCCGATTTGATCGCCGACCCGAAACCGTCGACGCTGTTTCTGGTCGTTCCGCCCTCGGACATCTCGCGCACCAAACCCCTCATTCGCCTCGTGCTGAATCAGATTGGCCGGCGATTGACCGAGGACCTCCATGCCAAGGACCGGCGGCATCGCGTCCTGATGCTGCTCGACGAGTTTCCTGCGCTCGGCAGACTCGACTTCTTCGAATCGTCGTTGGCGTTTCTCGCCGGCTACGGCATCAAGAGCTTCCTCATCGCCCAATCGCTCAACCAGATCGAAAAAGCGTATGGGGCGAACAATGCGATCCTCGACAATTGCCATGTGCGCGTCAGCTTCGCGACCAATGACGAGCGCACCGCCAAGCGCGTTTCCGATGCCCTCGGCACGGCGACAGAGATGAAGGCGATGCAAAACTATGCCGGCAGCCGCCTGGCACCGTGGCTCGGCCACATCATGGTGTCGCGTTCCGAGACCGCCCGCCAGCTCCTCACTCCCGGCGAGATCATGCAGCTCCCACCAGATGACGAGATCGTCATGGTGGCAGGAACGCCGCCGATCCGGGCGAAGAAGGCGCGCTACTACACCGATCCCCGCCTCATGGAACGCGTCCTGCCACCGCCGGATCCGGCGACGATCGCCGTCAGTGCGCGGCAGGACGGATGGTCGGCGCTCAAGCCCCTGAAACCTGATGCCGAGCTGGTCGCGGCCCCCGAGCCGACTGCCAAGGACGACGAGGACAAGGCCAATTCGAGCCTTCGCCGGGAACCGGAGCTGCCGGACCATGTGGAGATCGTCCACGAGAAGAAGGAGCCGGAGCCCGAGAACGAGTTTCGGCACCTGCTCGGCGACGATCAGGAAGACATCGCCCGGCAGCGCCAGGCCATGCGCCGCCAGATGCACGGCCTCGCGCGCCAGGTTTCCATGGACCCGAACGACACCATTGATATGTGAGGAATGACCTTGCGCCAACGCCTATGCCTGACCCTTCCTTCCGACCTGCTCGCCCGACTCAACGATCTCGCCGACCGTCGCAAGCTGTCGCGCTCGGCCGTCGCCGAAGCGGCTATCGCCTCATTCCTGTCGCCCGACGCCCTCGACACGCGCGAAGCCGCCTTTACCCGCCGGCTCGATCGCCTGTCGCGCCAGACGGCCCGGCTTGAACGCGACGTGCGGTTGACCGCCGACACGCTGGCGCTGTTCGTCCGCCACTGGCTGACCATCACCCCGCCTCTGCCGCCCGAGGCTCACGCGACCGCGCAGGTCAAAGGCAAGGAGCGGTTCGAGGGTTTCGTCCAGACGCTCGCCATACGGCTCCAGCAGGGCAGTAGCTTCCTGAGTGAGATCCCCGACGATATTGATCCAGGCCGAGAAGACGCCGATGACTGACCATGCTTGTGGAATGTCGACTTCGAACGTATATACATTACCGTATATACAGGAGGTCCCCATGCCCCATATCGCCAAAGTCTTTCAGTCCGGCAACTCGCAGGCTGTCCGCTTGCCGAAGGAGTTTCGCTTCGATGTTGAGGAGGTGGAGGTGTCGCGCGAAGGCGACGCTGTGATCCTGCGCCCGAAGTCCGACACAAGCCGTCGGTGGGCCTCGCTGCACGCCGCCGTCGAACGCGGCTTCAGCGACGACTTCATGGCCGACGGGCGCGACCAGCCCGAGGATCAGGAGCGTCCCGAACTCGATCAAGCGTTTCAGTGAGCCTGCGTCTGCTCGACACCAATGCGGTGATCTCGCTGGTGGCGCGACGCTCCGATGCGTTGCTGCGACGAGTCGAGGCGTCCGAACCTGGCTCACTGGCCGTTTCCTCCGTGGTCGCGCACGAACTCTATTTCGGCGCCTACCGCAGCGAAAAGATCGCGTTCAACCTCGAAACGCTCCGGCTCCTCTTCGCCGATCTCGGCGTCCTCGACTTTGATCGGGAGGATGCACGCGTGGCCGGCGAGATCCGAGCCGAGCTGAAGCGACGGGGAACGCCGATCGGCCCCTATGATCTGCTCATCGCCGGCCAGGCCAAAGCGCGGGGCCATATACTCATCACCAACAATACCGGCGAGTTTTCGCGTGTCGCAGGATTGCAGGTCGAGGACTGGACCATAGCCAGATAGTCGTTCGGATGGCCAGTCGTTCTCGCAACGGATCAATATTAGAGAATCGTCAGCTCGCGACGCAGTTGTCGCCGCTCGGGATGTTTCCGTCGCCGCCCGAAATTTGCGATTGGTTTGGTTCTTCATGGACGGGGCACCGGGCCCGGATAGAGACTGTCAGCTTGTAGGCGTCTAATCACGGAATCCGGAACTTCGCATAGCTCGGCTCATCAGCAGCTCTCTGATCACTCAGCAGCCAAATCGCCGGTAGACAATCTAAGGCAGGAGACTAGTCTCGACTCGGGGATAGCGCGATAAGAATCGCGCCGGAGGCGGGAGGGAAGGTGCCTACAACCGACATCGACGACGAGGATCGGTGGTACGTTTCCAAGAAGATGGGAAGCGACAACGACGACTGTCGGGGCCGCCGCAGCAACATCATCGTCGCGATCGCACCTGGCGGAAGTCTTACCGTCAGCTACAATCCGCAGACCGACTAGGAACGCGCGTGCCTAAGACCGATGATCAGCTTATCGCGGGGATGGTCCCACCCAAGGGTAGCCGCAACCTGGTTGTGCTGTGCGACGGGACCGGAAACGAACTCGGGCGCGCGCTTGCTGAAGACCAGCGCGACATTCGCATCTCGAACGTCCTCAAGGTGTTCCGGATTGCCGAGAAGCGCACCAACCAGCACGTCTGGTACTCGCCGGGCGTCGGCACGATCGGACGTAGCGACTGGCTGCACCGGATCCGGCAGAAGGTTGTCGGATTCGTCGGCCTTGCGGCAGGCTACGGCCTCGACGACAACGTGCTCGCGGCCTACCGCTTCCTGGTCGAGACTTGGCGGCCGGGCGATCGCATATTCCTTGTCGGCTTCAGCCGAGGTGCGTGGACGGTTAGGGTCCTTGCCGGGATGCTCCACCTCATCGGACTGGTCCGGCTCGACCAGATGAACATGTGTGACAGCGCGCTTGAGACGTACAAGCGCGCCGCTGCCGAGGACAAGTTGCCTTTGGCTTGGCATTTCGCGCGCGTCATCAACGCACGCTATCCGACGATCCACTTCCTAGGCTGCTGGGATACCGTCGCCTCGGTCATCGTCCCGCGGCCTGATCGCTTCTGGCTGCCGAGCTTTGAAGACCTACCGTTCACTAAGACCAATCCGAGCGTCGCGACCTTTCGCCATGCCCTTGCGCTCGACGAGCGCCGCGCGCTGTTCCAGCCTGCCGAATGGATTCAGCCGCAAGCTTTCGTGCCCAATCGGTTTCGTCCCGACGAGACGCGAACGCAGGATATCGAGCAACGCTGGTTCCCGGGCGTCCATTCGGACGTGGGCGGCGGCTATCCAGAAAGCGAGAGCGGGCTTTCGAAGCTCGCCCTCGTCTGGCTGCTAGACGAGTGCGGGAAGGCCGGGATGAAGCTCAACAAGCCCAACTACCGCCATCTCGTGCTAGGCGCACCAAAGGAGGGCAGCGGGCACCAGTATCGCTCGCCCGATCCGGCCGCAACGATGCATCGATCACTTAAGCGTGCTTGGTGGCTAGTCGAGGCTGTACCAAAGCGTGTGAGAAAATCGATGTGGCCGCGGCCCTCGCTGTTCGGGCTCTACCTACCGTTGGCACAACCCCGTTGGGTGGATGCTGAGCATTCGCTTGATCCCTCGATCGCGGCCCGCATGGACAGAGTGCCGAGTTATCGGCCTGTCAACTTGCCCGCGGCGCTGCAGGCTTTGCCGGCACTGCCTCGATCGGATCCACCAGTCGACCGGGGGTGACCAATGCTCGAACAGCTTCAGACCGCGCGTAGCGCGCATTTCTATCGTAGACGCAGACGCCTCACAAAAAAGGCAGTTCAAGAGCTATTCGTCGAACTTCGGCACGAGGCGCTTAATCCAGGTCAAACGTTCTTCAGGATCGAGCGCGCCCAGCGCGCTGACGCGCGCTACTCGGCAATCTGTTTCGCTTACGACCGGCCGGTCCCGTTTCTCGCCAACGAGACGGTGGACCGCGTCCACGGTTTCCTTTTGCTGGTCGAGCGCCGCGAGACCGTCGCCGTATTCAAGGCAGGCCTGGACGTCACGAACGCGTTCAAGCGCACTTTTCTCGAACCGCTGGGTCGCTCGCGGGTCGAACGGGCAATTGCACGTCATGATGCGGTGTTCGAGAAGCTAAGCCTGCGCAACATGACGACCTCGCCATTTGCTCTCCGCTCAAAAGTGCTCGAGGCACGCGATCTGCAGAATGCGATCGCGACTTCGAGTGCGACGCGTTTCATCCCCCAAGGTTACCGCGTGCGCCGCGAGGATGGCAGCTATTCGGCGACCCCGAGCACGGGCCGGATAACGGTGCGTGCCGATCGTGCCTCGTGCGTGGAAGCTGTGGATTGGGCGAGCCAGATCGTCGACCTACTCGACGATGAGGCCGCCGAGGCGTCGCCGTTCATCCGTACCTTCGCGCGGTCGATCGAGCTGTCACAGCTACCGGCGGACATCCGACCAACCTATTTCGCGGTCGACACGATGGGCCTAGCGGAGGCAATCTTCGAGGCTGACGACACGGCTCGGCTGGTGAGGGAGACCGAAGCTGGTTGGGAGCAACTATCCAAAACCGAAGCCGAAGAGATCATCGCCGATTTAGACCGGACATACGATGTCGCTATCGATCGTACCAATATCCAGCTGGAGTACCAAGGTGCCGCTGCCGGGGTGCTGCGGTTTAGCAAGTCGCGGATCGCGCTCAAGCAATTGGATATCCCCGCCACCGCGGTCTTCGTCGAACGTACTGACCATGCCGTCGGGACCGATCCGGACCGTGTGCCACTCGCGCGCTATCTCGATGCCGAAGATCTCTTTACCGTTCTCTTCAGCGACCTTGCGCTTGCCTACGTTAACGGCTCTCTGTTCCGCGACGAGGCCATGGTGGGTGGTGGGGCGGAGTTCCTCCGGCACCTACGACCGCGCGACGAACTCGCCGTCGCCACCGACGAAAAAGGCGCGTTCGTCCATGGCCAAGCCGCGTTCGACGCGGACTCGGTGTTCGGTATCGTCGCCGATGGTCTGGCCGCGGAGGACATCCTCATCTGCGACGATCTCGGTGACGAGTGGGCCGATTTCATCGGCGTCTCGACGCTGACATCTCCGGCAATAGTCAGCTTCTACCATGCCAAGCACGGCACTCGCTCCTTAAGCGCGTCGGCCTTTCATGAAGCCGTCGGACAGGGGATCAAGAACCTCGGCCGCCTCTCGTTGTCGGGCGAGGCTATGGCCGCTAAGTATGCCTCGTGGGACGACGTCTATCGCAAGGACGGGGCCGAGACGGCAATCAGGCGATTCATACGGGGCGGAACGCGAAACCAGATCGAGCAGGCGATCACCAATACGGTTGGCGCGCCGGATGTTGTCCGCCGGGTGTTTATCGTGACGTCCTCGCTCAGCCATGCGGACGTCGCCGAAGGCTTCGCGCGGGCGGCAGACGGGCAATCGGTCCGCCCACACTTCGTTCAGCTCTACTGGATTCTGATGGGGTTCTTCTCGGCCTGCGCGGAGATCGGTGCAATTGGATATGTCATTTGTCAGCCATAGGAAGCCGTATGAATATGGCTGTAACGGGCGAAATTGGTGGGCTGGGGAGCGAACCGTCTGGTGTAGAGAAAACGCCACAGAAGAACCGCTGTTCAGACTACTGACGCTTCCACATGCCCCCAGAAAGGCGAAGCGGTTTGTAGCTGCTGCACCACTTCCGAAACTGGTGACAAGACTGCAGGATTTCTTGGCTTTTGACTTGCGAACGCATTTATTCCCTTGCATTATCCGAGTGTTATCGGTGTGGGGAAACTAAGTGGCAGCGATCACCAGTGAGCAACTCGACGCAATACTGTCGGGTGACCCCGAGGAATTAGGAGTATATCTGCACCTCGTCGACCGAGATATTCAGATCGAGGATCACAAGGTCACAGTGCATTGCCACTGCCTCACGACCGATGCAAACGGGAGGGTCAAGGTCAAGCGCCTCGCCGAATTCATGCGCAATGCGGCCGCCGACTACGCTATCCCCCGCAATCGGATCGAAGAGGCAAAAGAGCGCGACGCACGATTTCGCTCGACCTCCGCGGTCTCAAAGCTTCATCAGGAGGCGCGTGGGGTCTTCACGGACCTCGCCACCACGGGCGAAGGAGGCGAATTGCTTCTGTTTCTGCTGGCGGAGCGTTTCCTCGGGCTGCCGCATGTCCTGTGCAAGATGGATCTGAAGACGGACACGCGGATGCATTATCACGGCGCCGACGGTGTCTATGCAGCCGTCACGGACGATGGTCGGCTGAAACTGTATTGGGGCGAGTCGAAGGTCTACGGCGATCCGACCGACGCAATTCGGGACTGTCTCAAGTCACTGGCCCCCTTCCTTCTCGAAGAGGATCACGAGGGTTCATCGCGTGAGCGAGATCTCCTTCTTCTCAGCGACAAGGCCGACCTTGGTGATCCGGACCTGTCGGCGGCGTTCAAGCGCTATTTCGATACCACGTCGCCCCTGTCGAACAGCATTGAATACTGCGGCGTTGCGCTAGTTGGCTTCGACGCAGATTTCTATCCATCTAGTGAAATCAAGGGCGTTCTGGAGGACATGGTCACGGCGGCGAAGACTGGTCTAGAGAGCTGGAAAGGAGCCGTGGGACGTCGGCTGACGGCTGAAAAACTCCAGCAATTCGAGATCCACCTCCTCTGCTTACCCTTACCTTCGGTGGAGAAATTCCGAGAAGCGTTCCTCGAGGCAATGGGACACTCATGACCGAGAGCGAACTTCAGGAATGGTTATTCGAGACGTCTTTGCAAAATGAACTTCGGCTACTCGGCCTTGTCACTGCATTACTGGAACTCGACAACGTCACCAAGGACCCATCGCTCGAAAACGTCAAATTCGACTGGCCGCGGTTGCTCTTCGCAGCGAGCATTCTCGCCAGATCAGGGAAGCGAGCACATAAGGAGGCGAGCTTACGAATCGCAACTGGTGCGATGCTGCTTCCAACCTCCGAACCTGTCAGGGATGCGGCCGCGGTCCTTTTCAACAAACTGTCGAATCAGCGATCCGCCGCCCTTGCCGAACAACGCGGGCGATTGCGCCCCAGTCTGGAATCGCGGCTGGGGATTGCGCTACGCATTGAGGATCAGCGAAGCCAACTGGAAAACTCGATACTCCTTCAATCGAGCGGAGAGCGCTTGGCTGTCAACGAATTCCAATTGAAGTTTTGGTCAGCGGCCGTCCAAGATAAGGCATGGTTGTCCGCTTCTGCTCCAACAGCTTCCGGCAAGACGTTTCTCGTTTTGAAGTGGCTTGTGGACTCACTGGGGGCAGGCAAGGTCCGATGCGCCGTTTATCTCGCGCCGACACGCGCTCTGGTCTCGGAGATCGAGGCCTCGCTCAAGGAGACCCTGGCTCAATCCGACATTGATGCGGAGGTCACCTCGCTGCCCTCGGCACAAAAGTACGGCGCCCTGGCGAGGGACTCCAAGAAGTGCGTGCTCGTATTCACTCAAGAGCGGCTCCATCTCCTCGCGAACCTCATGAACGATCAACTTGACGTCGACCTAATCGTGGTCGACGAAGCCCAGAAAATCGGAGATCCTCAACGAGGGGTCATCCTTCAGGATGCAATCGAGCGCCTCTTACGCGCAAGCCCTCACATGCGGGTCGCCTTTGTGAGCCCCGCGACTCAAAACCCTGAAATCCTTCTGGACGATGCCCCAGAGATCACACCAACGTGTGCCATAGACAGCGACGTTGCGACGGTTTTACAGAATATCATCGTCGCTCAACAGGTTCCGGCGAAACCCACCAAATGGGCATTACAGTTCCGCTATGGTGAGGACTGTCTGCCTATCGGTACCTTGAACTTACAAAGCAAGCCGAACACGATGAGAAAGCGCCTTGCTTTCATCGCTGCGTCTGTCGGCCAGCGTGGTGGCACGCTCGTCTATGCCAATGGCGCCGCCGATGCAGAAGAGATTGCTCTCCTGATTAGCCAATTCACCGAACGGACCGACGTGGTGGATCAGGAATTGGCCGATCTGGCTGACCTTGCTAGGAAGTGTGTCCATAAGAGCTATATGCTCGCGCCGCTGGTCGAACGCGGAGTGGCATTTCACTACGGCAACATGCCTTCCCTAATTAGGCTGGAAATCGAGCGTCTATTCAGGACGGGAAAGCTGAAATTTCTCGTCTGCACGTCGACGTTGATTGAAGGAGTCAATCTGTCGTGCAGAACCATTGTTGTTCGTGGCCCGAAGAAGGGTAAGAACACCCCTATGGAGCCGCAAGATTTTTGGAACCTTGCGGGGCGGGCGGGACGTTGGGGCAACGAGTTTCAGGGCAATATCATCTGCATTGACGCCTCCGACGAACGTGTTTGGCCGTCGGGGGTGCCGCAGCGGACGCGGTACCCCATCCGCCGCGAGACCGACGCCGCACTATCTAAACTCGACGATCTTGTGGCCTACATTTCTTCTCGGTCAACGGCGGAAGCTCCCGATACCCACCGGGTAAAAGAATTCGAGCAGGTCAGCGCGTACCTGACCACCACCTACATGCGCGAACGCTCTCTTGCGACCGCGCCGTGGGCCAAACGCAAATCTGATGAGGATATTCGCAAACTCGAAGACGTCCTGACGCAGGCGACCGCTACCATGAGCGTAAATCCGGAAATTGGCTCGCGCAATCCTGGCGTCAGCTTGTTCGGCCTTGAGCGCCTTCTAGCCTATTTTAGAGCCTACCCGGGCGCGCCCGAGGATCTGTTGCTGGCGCCATCGGAGAGTGACGATGCCTACGACCGCTTTACCGAAATCATGGAGCGGCTCAACGAGAATGTACTTATCGTTTTCCTGCCCACTACGCTCATTCCGCTTCACGCGATCATCGTTCTCGAGTGGATGAAGGGCTTTTCGCTACCGACGATGATCCGCCGACGTATTGAGTATCTTCAACGGCGGGGAAGCCCAATAGATACAGCGAAGGTGATCCGTCAAACCCTCGAACTTATCGAGGGCACTGCCCGTTTCCTCGCGCCGCGATACTTCTCCGCTTACGTCGACGTCTTGAATCAGCATCTGAGAGAAATTGGACGAGAGGACCTTATAGATAACGACCTAGAGATCGGGGTCGCGCTCGAATTCGGCGTAACGTCCATCACCATGCGGTCCCTCATGGAGCTCGGAATGTCCCGCATCAGCGCCGTGGCCCTATACGAGGTAATCGCGATGGATGGGCTGGACGAGGAGGGTTGCATTGAATGGATACAGGAACGCCGCGAGCAGCTCGATAGCATAGGTCTACCGGCCATTGTTATCCGAGAAGTGCGCGAGCGAGTGCTCGCGAAGGTTCCTTTGGAGGAGGATTGATGGCCAAACCTGTCGAACTTTCGAATGGTCGAAGCTGGAAGACGAAATCAGCTGCTAAACTGCACTTCAAGACTATGTTGGCTCGGTATGGAGATGGGGACATCATCGCCGACTATGACGACCACAGCGATCTCTGCGCCCTGCTGGAGCGATTCGATGTGCTGATTGCTGACAGTGCGCCCAAGATCGGCCCCGGGATCGAGAGGTTCGAGCGGCGACTGAACAAAGGTGACGGCTGGTCCAGCCCAGGCTTTTGGGTGGTAAGGATCGACAAAACTGCGACCGACTTCAGCTATGTCAAAGCAGTGGACGGTACTGCTAAGTCCCAGTCGCAGGAGTTTTACGATGCCTGCCATAACGCAGTCTCACGCGACCTTTTGCACATGAAACAGCGACAGTTTGACCACTTCGCGAATGCCGATGGTGAGATTGAATGCGATATTACAGGCCAGCTGGTGGTCTATGCCGACGCTAACCTCAATCACGCGAACCCGCCGTTCGGGGCCATTGTCAACGGATTTCGCAAACTGAAAGGTTGGGAGCTTGCGTTTCCACTAGGAACGCTTACGACTTCGAAGGATGCACAATTGTCCACGCGTTTTTCGGATGATGCTCTTGCCCGCGAGTTCCGAAACTACCACCATAATCTTGCGGTCTTGCGCATAGTGGCGAAATCCAGACCACCTGGAAGCACTACAATGTCTCTAACGGTGAAGCGCCCGTTGCGCTTCAGTTAATCCACTTGAGGCTTGAAGAGACCGCTGAGGCGAATCTCGGCGTTATGCTCAACACCGCCTCAAAGAAGCAGACGGTGCATCTGAGGATTGCGTATTTATATTAAATCGCAGTCGCGAAAATCAATGCTTGGGGCCGTGAGAACCTGCAAAGTGTTCGCTGCCGGCTTCCGCTTTCGGGTAGCTGCAAAGCTGATCCCAATGGCCGTAATTGGGGCGCATTGCTGTCAAAGGACAGCGGCCACCTAAACGGCCGCTTTGCCAACTCCGCCGCCCAGAAGCGGACGGATAGGAATTCACCTCGAAAGCCGCTGTTGATACGCCTCAACTTTGGTCCGGCTTTGCCATGTTCGCCAGCACCTACTGAAATGCCATGGACGCTGCACTCACAACACAGCTGATTCGTGTTCGGACGCTTGCTCGCGTGGGAGCAACTCCGCCGTTCTCCTGTATTACTGCGCTGCGCTACTACTACGACCGAAACTTGTTGAATCGGCCCGTTTTGCCGTCCTTTTAGTTATCCCCATCCGGGGACCGCATTCGCCCTTCTCCCCGGAAACGGGGACGAGATGGCTAGCCAAAATCGCAAACAGGCAACGATGGAACGTGGTGCGCGCATGCTACGCACCGCGCTCGGGCCTGCCATCTCGGACCTGTTGCGCGACCCCTCCATCGTCGAGGTGATGTTGAATCCCGACGGACGCATCTGGGTGGATCGCCTCGCCGGGGGACTGGAAGACACCGGCGAAAAGCTAACCCCGGAAGACGGCGAGCGCATCGTCCGTTTGGTGGCCCACCATGTCGGGGCGGAAGTCCATGCCCGTTCCCCGCGCGTCTCGGCCGAGCTGCCGGATTCGGGCGAACGGTTCGAGGGCCTGCTTCCGCCTGTCGTCGCCGCACCGACCTTCGCCATCCGTAAGCCCGCCGTGGCCGTCTTCACCCTCGACGATTATGTCGCCGCCGGGATCATGGCCGAAGCCCAGGCCGCCGCGCTGCGCGAAGCCGTCGCATCGCGCGCCAACATCCTCGTGGCGGGCGGCACGAGCACCGGCAAAACCACGCTCACCAATGCGCTGCTGGCCGAAGTCGCCAAGACGCAGGACCGCGTCGTCATCATCGAGGACACGCGCGAGCTGCAATGCGCGGCCGAGAACGTCGTCGCCATGAGAACAAAGGATGGCGTTGCGAGCCTCTCCGATCTCGTCCGCTCCTCGCTGCGCCTGCGCCCCGACCGCATCCCGATCGGCGAGGTGCGCGGCGCCGAGGCGCTCGATCTCCTCAAAGCATGGGGAACCGGCCACCCCGGCGGCGTCGGAACGATCCACGCCGGCTCCGCCATCGGCGCGCTGCGCCGCCTCGAGCAGCTCATCCAGGAGGCGGTCGTCACCGTCCCGCGCGCCATGATCGCCGAAACCATCGACCTGGTTGCCGTCCTTTCCGGCCGGGGCGCCGCCCGTCGCCTTGCCGAGCTTGGCCGCGTCGAAGGGCTCGGCCCTGACGGCGACTACCGGCTTTCCCCCGCCAATCCAGAGCCAACCCCGACCCACGATCAAGGAGAACATGCATGATCCGCCGTGCCTTCCGCGTCCGCCGCCATATCGCAACCGCCGCCGCCTTCACCTGGGTCGCGCTGCTGACCTCGCCGGCCCTGGCCTCGGGCTCGTCCATGCCCTGGGAGGCGCCGCTTCAGTCCATCCTCGAATCCATCGAGGGGCCGGTGGCGAAAATCGTGGCGGTCATCATCATTATCGTCACCGGCCTTACGCTCGCCTTCGGCGATACCGGCGGCGGCTTCAGGCGGCTGATCCAGATCGTCTTCGGCATCTCGATCGCCTTCGCGGCCAGTTCGTTCTTCCTGTCG
The DNA here is from genome assembly GCF_042656785.1 of Aquamicrobium segne. Taxonomy (NCBI): domain Bacteria; kingdom Pseudomonadati; phylum Pseudomonadota; class Alphaproteobacteria; order Hyphomicrobiales; family Phyllobacteriaceae; genus Aquamicrobium; species Aquamicrobium segne. The sequence goes on along the minus strand of NZ_JBHSLL010000003.1, from coordinate 68,087 downwards.
TTCTTCTCGTTCGGCGGCGGGGCGGTGATCTGATGGCGGCCGTCCTTGAACAGCTCGACGCCGTGCCGGGGTTCACCGCCCCGGTTCACCGGGCGCTGAGCGAGCCCATCCTGCTCGGCGGCGCACCGCGCTCGGTGGCGATCCTCAACGGCACGCTCGCCGGGGCGATCGGCCTCGGTCTCCAGCTCTGGCTCGCCGGCATCCTGATCTGGGCGCTCGGCCATGTCGCCGCTGTCTGGGCGGCGAAGCGAGATCCCCACTTCGTCGAGGTCGCGCGCCGCCATCTGCGCGTGCCTGGCCACCTGTCGGTGTGAGGCGCGCGCGATGATGAACCTCGCAGAATATCGCCGCACCGCCGCCCGCCTCGCCGACTACCTGCCCTGGGTGGCTCTGGTCGGTCAGGGCGTCGTGCTGAACAAGGACGGTTCTTTCCAGCGCAGCGCGAAGTTCCGCGGCCCGGATCTCGACTCCGCGGTCGCGGCCGAGCTGGTCGGCGTCGCCGCGCGCCTCAACAATTCCTTCCGCCGCCTCGGCTCCGGCTGGTGCATCTTCGTCGAGGCGCAGCGGTCCGAGGCCGGCATCTATCCCAACGATGTCTTTCCCGATCCCGCCTCCGCTCTGGCCGATGCCGAGCGCAAGGCCGATTTCGAGGAAGAGGGCAGCCACTTCGTCTCCGACTACTACCTCACCTTCCTTTGGCTGCCCCCGGCAGAGGAGACTGCACGCGCCGAAAGCTGGCTCTACGAGGGCCGCGAGACCTCTGGCGTCAACCCTCACGAGCTAGTGCGCGGCTTCGTCGACCGCACCGACCGTGTGCTGGCGCTGCTCGACGGCTTCATGCCCGAGTGCCGCTGGCTCACCGACGCCGAGACCCTGACCTATCTCCATTCGACCGTCTCGACCAAACGGCATCGCGTACGCGTGCCGGAGACGCCGATCTATCTGGACGCGCTGCTCGCCGACGAGGCGCTGACCGGCGGGCTCGAACCGCGCCTCGGCTCGGCCCATCTGCGCATCCTCACCATCACCGGATTCCCGAGCGTCACGACACCCGGCTTGCTCGACGATCTCAATCGTTTGGCATTTCCTTATCGCTGGTCCACCCGCGCGATCCTGATGGACAAGACGGACGCGACCAGGCTGCTTACGAAAATCCGGCGTCAATGGTTCGCGAAGCGCAAGAGCATCGCGGCAATTCTGAAAGAGGTGATGACGAACGAGCAATCGGCGCTCGTCGACACCGATGCCGCCAACAAGGCCGCCGATGCCGATCTCGCGCTTCAGGAACTCGGCGCGGACATGGCCGGCATCGCCTATGTCACCGCGACCGTCACGGTCTGGGACGAGAACGCCCGCCGTGCCGACGAGAAGTTGCGACTGGTCGAGAAGGTGATTCAGTCCCGCGATTTCAGCGTCATGGTGGAGACCGTCAATAGCGTGGATGCTTGGCTCGGCTCGCTGCCGGGCCACGCCTATGCCAATGTCCGCCAGCCTCCGATCTCGACGCTCAACCTTGCCCACATGGTCCCTTCGTCCGCCGTGTGGGCGGGGCCGGAAAGGGACGATCACTTCGGCGCGCCCCCGCTGCTTCATGGCAGGACCGAAGGATCGACCCCTTTCCGGCTCTCACTTCACGTAGGCGACGTCGGCCACACCCTCGTCATTGGTCCCACCGGCGCGGGCAAGTCGGTGCTGCTGGCGCTCATGGCGCTGCAATTCCGGCGCTACCCGCGCAGCCAGGTCTTCGCCTTCGATTTCGGCGGCTCCATCAGGGTCGCCACTCTGGCGATGGGCGGGGACTGGCACGATCTCGGCGGCCGGCTGACCGAAAGCTCGGTCTCGCTCCAGCCGCTCGCCCGCATCGAGCAGACGCAGGATCGCGCCTGGGCCGCCGACTGGATCGTGGCGATCCTCCAGCGCGAAGGCGTCACGATCACGCCCGAGGCCAAGGAGCATATCTGGACCGCGCTGTCCTCGCTCGCCTCGGCCCCGATCGAGGAGCGCACCATCACCGGCCTGTCGGTGCTGCTCCAGTCCAACGATCTGAAGCTCGCCATCCAGCCCTATTGCGTCGGTGGCCCCTATGGGCGCCTGCTCGACGCGGAGGCCGAGAACCTCGGAGACGCTTCCGTCGTCGCCTTCGAGACCGAAGGTTTGCTTGAAAGCGGCGCGGCGCCCGCCACTCTCGCCTATCTCTTCCACCGCATCGCCGACCGCCTTGATGGGCGCCCGACGATGATTGTCATCGACGAGGGCTGGCTGGCGCTCGGCGATCCCGCCTTCGCCAAGCAGTTGGGCGAATGGCTGGTCACGTTGCGCAAGAAGAACGCCTCCGTCATCTTCGCCACGCAATCGCTCGCCCAACTCGAAAAGAGCAGCATCGCGCCGGCGATCATCGAGAGCTGCCCTACGCGACTGCTCCTGCCCAACGACCGCGCCGTCGAGCCGCAGATCACCGCGATTTACAGGCGGTTCGGCCTGAATGACCGCCAGATCGAGATCCTGGCGCGCGCCATCCCGAAGCGGGACTACTACTGCCAATCGAGGCGCGGCGATCGGCTGTTCGAGCTGGGCCTGTCCGAAGTCGGCCTCGCGCTCTGCGCCGCCTCCTCGAAATCCGACCAGGCTTTGATCGCCGACATCCTCGCCGAGCATGGCCGCGATGGCTTCCTTGCGGCGTGGCTCACGGCGCGCGGCGTCGAATGGGCGGCCGACCTCATTCCCAACCTCACCAACATCGCCGCCGCACCGGAGTCCCTGGTGCCAGAAGCGGCGCTGGCGGCGGCGCTCGATCTTACCGATGCCCTTGAACTTGACCCAGAGGAGATCATGCCGTGACCAGATACCGTCTTCCCCGTCTCGCCGGCGCTTCCCTGCTCGCGCTCACGCTCGCCGCGCCGCTGGTGCTGTCGCCGGTCTTCACCACGCCGGCCCACGCCCTCTTCGGCTTCGGCCGGATCGTTTACGACCCGACCAACCACGCCGAGAACCTTCTGACGGCGGCGCGGACGCTTGAGCAGATCAATAACCAGATCACCTCGCTCCAGAACGAGGCGCAGATGCTTATCAACCAGGCGAAGAACCTGGCGAGCCTGCCCTACAGCTCGCTCCAGGCGCTTCAGCAAAATGTGCAGCGCACCCAGCAGCTTCTAGGGCAGGCGCAGAACATTGCGTTCGACGTGCAGTCGATCGACCAGTTGTTCCGGCAGGACTACGGCAATCTCTCCCTCAACGCCACCGACCAGCAACTCATCACCGACGCGCGCAGCCGCTGGGAAAATACCGTTGGCGGCTTGCAGGATGCGATGCGCGTCCAGGCCGGGGTCGTAGGCAATATTGACGCCAATCGCTCCGAGATGTCCGCGCTCGTCGGCGAAAGCCAGGGCGCTACTGGCGCGCTGCAAGCCACCCAGGCCGGTAACCAGCTCCTCGCCCTCCAAAGCCAGCAACTCTCCGATCTGATCGCCGTGATCTCGGCCAACGGAAGAGCGGATGCCCTTTCCGAAGCCGAGCGCGCCACGGCCGCCGAGCAAGGCCGCATCCAGCGCGAACGCTTCCTGACCCCAGGCTCGGGCTACCAGCCTGGCGACGCAAGCATGTTCAACAACTGACGGGACGGAAGGGGGACATCATGGACGGCAAGGTGCTGGCCCGGATCGCGGCCATCATATTCGTCGCCATCGCCATCACGGCGACGATCATCGAAATGACCCGCGATGAAAAGACCGGGCCAGCGCCGGCGGTGCCCGCGCTCCAGCCAGCGGCCGACCCGCTGCGGCTGGAGCAGCGCCGGTGTCAGGAGCTGGGCGAAGCTGCCGCCAATGACGCAGCGTGCCTGCGCGTCTGGGCCGAGACCCGTGACCGCTTCCTCGGCCGCTCGCCAGCACCGGCAGCGCCCGCCCCGAACGAAGGGCGGTGAGCCATGGGCGGCACCGGCGTAATTGACAACTTCCTCGGCATCTTCACCAGCTACATCGACAGCGGATTCGGCCTGCTCGGCGGTGAGGTCGCCTTCATCGCCACGACCTTGATCGTCATCGACGTCACGCTGGCCGCCCTATTTTGGGCGTGGGGCGCCGACGACGACATCATCGCCCGCCTCGTTAAGAAGACGCTGTTCGTCGGCGTGTTCGCCTACATCATTTCCAATTGGAACAACCTCGCGCGCATCATCTTCGAGAGCTTCGCCGGCCTCGGCCTCATGGCGTCCGGCACCGGATTCTCTACCGCCGATCTTCTGCGTCCCGGCCGCGTCGCCCAGACCGGCCTCGACGCCGGCCGGCCGCTGCTCGAATCCATCAGCGATTTGATGGGCTGGATCGCGGTCTTCGAGAACCTGGTCCAGATCCTTTGCCTGTTCTTCGCCTGGGTGCTGGTCATCCTCGCCTTCTTCATTCTGGCCGTGCAGCTCTTCGTGACGTTGATTGAATTCAAGCTGACCACGCTCGCGGGTTTCGTGCTGATCCCGTTCGGGCTCTGGGGCAAGTCGGCCTTCATGGCCGAGCGTGTTCTTGGCAATGTCGTCTCATCCGGCATCAAGATCCTCGTCCTGGCCGTCATCATCGGCATCGGCTCGACCCTGTTCAGCCAGTTCACCGCCGGCTTTGGCGGCGCGACCCCGACCATCGACGACGCGATGGCCATCGTCCTTGCCGCTCTCTCCCTTCTCGGCCTCGGTATCTTCGGTCCCGGCATCGCCACGGGTCTGGTCTCAGGCGGCCCGCAGCTCAGTGCGGGCGCCGCCGTCGGCACCGGGCTTGCCGTGGGCGGCGCGGCGATCGCGGCCGGTGGTGCGACGATGCTCGCCGCGCGCGGCGGCGGTGCTGCGCTGTCGGGTGGGGCCGCGCTGGCTCGAGGCGGCGCATCGGCCGCCGGCGCAGCGTCCTCGGCCTATACGCTCGCCTCCATGGGCGAAGGCGGCGCGTCGGGCGTCGCCGCCGGTCTCGGCGGCGTTGCCCGCGCCGGAGCTTCTGCGGCCGTCTCGCCGCTGAAGCGCGCTGTCTCCCGCGCCGCCGACAGCCTTAAATCCAGCCACACGGCCGGCGTGAAAGGCGCATTCGAGACCACCGGCGGCGCCTCGACCATGGGGACGCTGGGCGGCGGCGCATCGGAGGGATCTGCAAGCACGCCGTCGCCCGATGGTCCGCCCGCCTGGGCGCAGCGCATGCGCCGCAGCCAGGCCATGAGCCACGGCGTCACGGCCGCCGCCCATGCCGTCCGCTCCGGTGACAGCCATGGCGGCGGCTCCTCTATCAGCCTTTCCGAAAGCGACCGCACATGAACATCTTCAAGCGACCCACCACCCATTACGGCAAGACGCCGGAACCCGTCACACCCTATCAGAAGGCCGCCCAGGTCTGGGATGAGCGCATCGGGTCCGCCCGTGTTCAAGCCCGCAATTGGCGCTTCATGGCCTTCGGCTGCCTGATCCTCTCGGCCGGCTTCGCCTCGGCGCTGGTCTGGCAATCGGCCCGCGGCACCGTCGTTCCCTGGGTGGTCGAGATCGACCGCTACGGCGAAGCACGCGCCATCGAATCCGCCGTCGCCGACTATCGGCCGACCGACCCGCAAGTGGCCTGGCACCTTGCCCGCTTCATCGAGCAGGTACGGGGCCTGCCCTCGGATCCCATCGTCCTGCGTCAGAACTGGCTCCGCGCCTACGAGTTCACCACCGATAGGGGAGCGGTGGCGTTGAACGAGTACGCCAGGTCGAACGATCCCTTCACCCGCGTCAGACGCCAGCAGGTCTCCGTCGAGGTCTCCAGCGTGATCCGGGCGTCCCCCGATTCATTTCGCGTCGCCTGGACCGAGCAGCATTACGAGAACGGCCAGCTCTCCCGCACCGAACGCTGGACCGCCATCCTTACCATCGTTCTGCAGCAGCCGCGCACCGCCGAGCGCCTGCGCGCCAATCCCCTTGGAATCTATGTGAACGCGATCTCGTGGTCGCGGGAGTTGTCTCAATGATCCGAAATCCCCACAAAACCGGACCCATGGCTTTCCGTAAATCCGCCTTCGCGGCTTTGCTGGCGACCACCATGCTCGCCGGCTGCGCGTCCAACCGCACGCCGCAGTTCAGCTACGATGCCGATGTGCCGGCGCTTCCGATCATCAGGACCGCCGTGGCCGACGGCACGCCCCGGCCGGTGCATACCCCACCGGGCTGGACCGTCGCGCGCGGCGGCGCGGCGGCCACCACCCCGGAGGGCCGTGTCGGCAACGCCAATGCAGCCGCGCGCGTTGAGCCGCGCCGGGAGGGCTACTACAATGCGATCCAGATCTATCCCTGGTCCGAAGGCGCGCTGTTTCAGGTCTATGCCGCCGTCGGACAGATCACCACGATCGCGCTGGAGCCAGGCGAGAGCTTGACCGGGGCTGGTCCGATCGCAGCCGGCGACACCACCCGCTGGATCATCGGCGACACGGAAAGCGGCTCCGGCACGGCGCGCCGCGTCCATGTTCTGGTCAAGCCGACGCGCGCGGGCATCTCCACCAATCTGGTGATTACCACGGACCGCCGCACCTATCTCATCGAGCTGCGGGCGAGCGAGGAAACGTGGATGCCGGCCATCGCCTGGGCCTATCCCGCGCCGCCGGCAAGCCAGCGCGTAACCGCACCGGCCGCGCCGATCATTCCGGCCGAATCCGCGCGGAACTATCGCTACGGGCTCACCGGAGACAATCCGCCCTGGCGTCCGACCACCGTGTTCGACGACGGACGGCGCGTTTACGTCGTGTTCCCGCGCGGGATCGTCCAGGGCGAGATGCCGCCCCTGTTTGTCATCGGCTCGGGCGGCGAACCGGAGATCGTCAACAGCCGCATCTATCAGAACGTGCTCATTGTCGATCGCCTCTTCGGCGCGGCCGAGCTTCGGCTGGGCTCCGGCAACAGGCAGCAAACTGTCAGGATCGTCCGCGTCCAGCCGGGCCAGACGGCAGCCTCGGAGCAAACCACGGCAATGGGAGGAGCGCCGTCATGAGCGATAATGACGCCCGGAAACAGGAAGGCGTGGAGCTGGCGGGAACGGCCGGCGACGGCACGGGGGCGATGCGCCTACGCGCTGAAGCGCCGCGCATCACGCGCATCTCGCGCAAGGTGCTGATGGGCGCGGGGCTGGTGGCCGGCATCGGCATCGGCGGAGCGTTGATCTATGCGCTTCAGGGCGTCGATCGGGTTGCCCAGCCGGAGGAGCTGATCTCGACCGATCGCCGCCAGACGGCGGACGGCTTGCAGGGCCTGCCCGGCAGCTATGGCGACGTTCCGGTCCTCGGCCCGCCGCTGCCCGGCGATCTTGGCGGGCCGGTCCTGCGCGCCCGCGAAGAAGGCCAGCCCATCCCCGCCACCCCGATGCCGGTTCCCGCAGCCGATCCCGAGGAACAGCGCCGGCTTGCCGAGCTGGAAGCCGCCCGCACCAGCGAGATCTTCTTCCAGATCAGGGCCGGCCAGAACGCAGGCTCCCCCTCGACCCCGTCCGTTCCGGGCCTGACCGGGTTGACCAGCGCCGCAACGCAGGACCGGCACCTTGCTTTTCTCAACGCCGAAGTGGACCGCCGCACTGTTGCACCGGATCGCGTCATGGCGCCGGCATCGCCCTACATCCTTCAGGCAGGTTCGGTGATTCCGGCGGCGCTCATAACCGGCATCCGCTCCGACTTGCCGGGTCAGATCACGGCCCAGGTGACGCAGAACGTCTATGACAGCCCAACCGGGGCTCTCCTCCTCATCCCGCAGGGAAGCCGCCTTATCGGTGAGTATGACGCCGGTGTGACCTTCGGGCAAAGGCGAGTGCTCCTCGTGTGGAACCGCCTCATTCTTCCCAATGGCCGCTCGATCGTGCTCGAGCGCCAGCTCGGCGCCGATGTCTCGGGCTATGCGGGCCTGGAGGACGGGATCGACTACCATTGGTGGGATCTGATGAAGGCGGCCGGCCTCTCGACGCTCCTCGCCGTCGGCGCAGAACTGGCGACGAGCGACGAGGATCGCCTGGTCCGTGCGATCCGCGACGGCGCCCAGGACACGGTGAACCAGGCCGGCCAGCAGATCGTCCAGCGCCAGTTGCAGGTCGCCCCGACCCTGACGATCCGGCCCGGATTTCCCGTTAGGGTAATCGTGGCGCGCGATCTAGTCCTCGAACCCTACGGAGCCCATTGATGGCCAATCTCAAGCTCGGTCCGTTGCCCAAACTTGGCATCGTGCGAATGACAGTCCCGATGCCAGAGCCGCTGAAGGAGGAACTCGACCTTTACGCCACCGAATACGGCCGCCAGTATGGGGAGGTCGACACCGCCACGCTGATCCCGCACATGCTGGAAGCCTTCCTGCGTTCCGATCGCGGCTGGCGCAGCCGCAAGTCTAAGCTTACCGGCAAGGTGGGATCGGTCGTCACTATCAAGCCGAACGCGCCGCCGACCGATCACTGATCGAGGCGGGGACGCCGTCGCGTTGCCAACTCTCGCGCAAAGCTCAGGAAGCGCCGCAGCGCCGGATTGTCGCTCGATGGCGACCACACCGCGCTGAACGGCACGATGTCTTCACGCGCCGTCAGCGGACGCAACATGAGGTCTGGATAGGACATGCTGGTCCAGCCCTCCGAGACCAAGGTTATCCCGTCGCCGATCGCCACCATGTGCATCAAGGTTTCTTCCGTGACATGGCGGTAAGTCACGTTCGGATAGGTGCTGTAGTCTGCGAGACGGCGGACGATATAGTCATGCACCTCCGGCCCTGGCTCCATCGTCGAGACGATGAAACGCTCGTTGCGCAATTGCGACCAATCCAGCGCGTTACACCCGGCCAGCGGATGCGGCACGGCCATAGCAACATGCACGCGCTCGCGCCACAATTCCTCGACGTCGCAGCCAGCGAACGGCGCATAGCCGGTGAAGAAAGCGACGTCGAGTTGCCGAGAACGGATCGCGCGCAAATGATCGCGGCGACCACCATCCACAATATCGAGATCTATGCCCGGATAGCATTGGCGGTAGGTCGCGATCAATTCGCGCAGAAAGCCACCGCCGAGCGTGGTGATAATGCCGATCCTGACCGTGCCGTCCTCGACCCGGCCGGCCGCGCCGGCGCGCTGCAGGACCACCTCCGCCATCTGGAGGATCGGGATGATGTCGTCGAGGAACCGGCTACCGGCATCGGTCAGTCGGACGCCCGAGGTAGTGCGCTCGAACAGGGAAATGCCAAGATTGTCCTCGAAGTCGCGCACATGACGGCTGACGCTTGACACCTTCATCCCGAGCGCGCCGGCCGCCCCCGAAAAACTCATCTGTTCAGCTGCTGCCAGCACATAGCGTAGTGCCCGCATGTCAAAAGGGAGCCCCTCGGCAGGCCAGCGTACGGGGCGTTCCCAAAGGGGCGGGTCCGATCCGTCCATAGCCGGTGGTCGTTCCTCGTCACCTTTGAAGATGCTGCCCCGCGTGAAGCGATCCTGTCCCCTCACATCGCATATCCGATACTCTGACGCGCGCTTTGGCAAAACCGACCAAACATTGTCGATGCAGGTGCGCCGAAGCGAGGGGCTCGGAACTGTCCTGGGCAGCCTCTGTCAGGTTCTATTTGTAAAGTGTCGGACCCGTAATCACCTTGCGCAGGCGCCTGTATCTCTGGGGCTTCTTCAATTGGAAAATCTGATCCCAATTCGTGCCACCACGCTGTCTATGTCATCCGATTTATTGAAGCCGAGAACGCCAAGCAGGCACACTCTGCGTTCATTTGCCCTACGACTCTCTATTGGCACCTCCGATCGCAGTCCTTATCAATGCCTTGGCATCGTCACTCGCCCATTCAGCTGGGCCGTTCATGTGTGCGAGAAGGCATCCCTCTTTACTGACGAGCAACGTAACTGGCAGCCCCAACGCCAGGCCCTGTCGCTTCAGGTTGTTGAATAAAACGAGCGTTGGCTCGCGATAAAAACCAAGACTGTCGATTCCAATTTCCTTGAGAAACGCCTTCGGTTTGTCATCTCCGCCGGTATCTACATTCACAGCAATAACCTGGAATTTGTCGTCACCCATTTCAGCTTGAAGTTCGTTGAGTGCCGGCATTTCTTCACGACACGGTGCACACCACGTGGCCCATAGGTTGATCAGGAGTGTCTTTCCCGCCAGGTTCCCTACGCTTAATGGCGCTCCGTCAGCGTCACTGAATGTCAAATCGCGCATAGCTAGGGGCTTCTCGGTCGCAAGCATTGCCGCGACTTCACCCTGTGAAGCACTCTTTATCGCTATCATCTGTTCGGACGAAACAGGGCAGCTATCCGGTAAGCCCGCGGTAGCGGCGCTCCCTTGATCCTCGTTGGAGAATCCGCCGAAGATAATAACCCCTCCTATTCCAGCAAACATTCCCGCAACAGTTGCAAAAATGATCAGGAATTTGGTTGATTTATTGGTGTTTTCCTGTGTCAATTTCCGACTACTCCCGCAAGTTCAGTCGTCCTTCTCGAAAATGCTCAGAGATCATCCATCAACCCGTTCGCTTATCAGGCGCTTCAATTTTGCAAGCATCACACTTGCTTCCTCTTCATAGTCCATCGTTCCGAAGAACCTTCCGTCGGCATCCATCAGGATGACGCTGGCCGTGTGATCCATCGTATAATCACCGCCCTCCAACGGAACTTTCGCATGGTAGATTTTGTAGGCCTTCGCCACGGCGTCAATCTGTTCGGCAGTGCCGGTAAGCCCAATGATGCGGTCATCGAAAGCCTCGAGATACTGCTTCATTTCCGCAGGCCCATCGCGCTCGGAATCTACCGAGACGAACACGAAATTGAGCTTGTCTGCTTCTGGGCCGAGTTGTTCCGCCAGAGTTGTCAGTTCGAACAGAGTGGTCGGACAGACGTCCGGGCAGTAGGTGAAGCCGAAGAAAACAGCACTCGGCTTACCGAGGAGGTCCTTCTCCGAGACGGTCTGCCCTTCAGTTCCGGTTAGCTGGAAAGGCCCGCCTACCGTAGCGACGCCCGTGCTTCGAGACTGAACACCTGATTGCCTGTTCTCCGCAATGATAGTGACGGCAGCCAACGCCATCCCAACGGCGAGCACACCCGCTGAGAGCAATCCGATTGTACGCCCGCGCATCAATCTTCACCATCATGCGATAACGCAGAGCCGCCCTGATGATCCGATTGCGCCTCACCCAGGGCTCCTGCGACGAGCTCTACCTCTACCGAACCGGCCATCTCAAATTGAAGAGTGACCGGAACCATGTCGCCCTCCCTGATCGGCTCCGTCAGATCGATCAGCATGAGGTGATAGCCGCCTGGCGCGAGCTCAATCTTGTCGCCGCTAGCAATCGCCATCCCATCCGGCACCGGGCGCATCTTCATGATGCCGTCGGCCATTTCCATTTTATGGATCTCGACGCGAGATGCGGCAGGGGAACTGGCGCCGACAAGCCTGTCGTCGACTGTGCCATTGTTGACTGCTTTAAAGTATCCGCCGCCAACTTTTGCTGCCGGTGAAGTTGCACGGGTCCAAGGATGGTTGATGACGATGTCGCCTACGCTAAACTCGTGAGCGAACGAGGCGGAAGAATAGACAAGAGCAGCAGATGCCGCGAGGATACGGATATAATTGCGCATTGGTTTCTCCATGCAACAGAAGAGGCGCAGTGACACGCCGGGTCGTTTTTCTGTCAGACGGAGAACGTGGGTGGCGCTCGTGCTCCAAGCGCTGGGACGAAGGGGATTTTCGGAGGAACACTCTTTTCGAGCGGCTGCATCCGCTCGCTACGCAAAGTCTGCGGTATCAGCGAGAGCAAATCCACCGACACCGGCTCCAACGTCGGCCCCGATGAAGCCGCTGCCTTACAAAAGGCTGCGCAACAGTCCTTTCCGAGAAACTCCAGGCCGCCCTCTGGGCTGTTATAATCTGTCCCGGATGGGGCGCAGATGATGAAGCCCGGATCGGACTCGCCGATCATCGTGATCGTCTTGGCGTAAGCGGAAGCGAGGCCCTGCAGCAAAAGGACGTAGGCAAGCAGGCCGACGGCAAGGCCAGTTATCCAACATCCATTTCTGATCCTGCGTGCAAGCTGCATGATTGAATCGCTAAACGAACCGGGCGGCTTTGTCGATATGACAAGCCGCATTGAGCTTTCGGGTTATTCCACACATTAAACGATACGATAACAGGTGCAGAGAACCGCGGCTCTCATGTTTGCAGATCAGATCTGTCCTGCACCGGGATGGCAGCACCTCGCTTCTCCTAGGGCTGGCGCTACCATCCGGTTTTGGTCCGACGTCCAAACTCAGGCGGCCGGAACGGCATCCAGGAGCTCGTCAAAGAGCTTCTTTGCTTTCGGCGGATGCTTGACAGCCCGAGCTTCATCCATGTTACCTGGTGCGCCTACGGCAACAAGCATCACCATTCCCATGCCGTAGTGAGGCGTACATTTCACGCCGTAGACGCCTTCTTTCTCTATGGTGATGGTAATCTCTTCATTGAGTTTGCCCTTGAAGGGTTCCGCGCCTTCGGGCAGCATACCCTTAATGCTTTCGGCATTGTGGGACTTGTCGGTTGGAATGAACGTAACGGTATCGCCGATCGCTGCCGTGACGAAGTCCGGTTCATAGACCATCACGCCCTTCGTTCCCTTATTCAGCATCTGGACCTCATGATTGGTTCCGGTCTGCGCGCGCGCAGGCGATACAGAGACGACTGTCAGTGCGGTCGCACCGGCGAGCATCTCGCGTCTTGTGAACATATCAAACTCCTTAATGTTGTTGTTACTGATGAACCGGTTCCCCTTCCTGACTCGTCATGGTCAGGTTATTTCGATCTTCCGCCTGTCGTGCAGGCGAGGTCCGTTCAGCCGGCGTTCGCGATCGCGAATGCGATATCCGGTAGACCGATGCGGGCGGCATGTTCCGGAACACGGTTCCGAGCAATACTGCGTCCAATCCGGCTTTATGAAGGATGGCGTCCGAGACCGGACACCGCATGCCATAGGTGAATTGAAACAAACTGCTGCCCGGCTCAAGCCTGAGCGCCACGCCCCGGATGATACGATACACGGTCCGGGTTGGCATCGACAGAAGCGGGAGTCCGCTGATGATGGCATCATATCTGGCAGCCTTGCCGATCCCTGCCGCCGACAGCCGGGCAGCGCTGCCCCGGACGATCCGCGCGCCGGGGAAGCCGTTGGTAAGAAGCTCTGCGAAGCTTTCATCCAGTTCGACCAGTGTCAGTTGCTCCTCGGCAAGTCCCTGCGCCAGAAGCGCACGGGTGAAGACGCCTGTTCCCGGGCCGAGCTCGAGAACTTGCCCGGTGGTGTGATCGACGGCCTTTGTCATCAACCGGGCCAGCGAAGCTCCTGAAGGCAGGACCGCGCCCACCATCAGCGGGTTGGCGATCCACTGGCGAAGAAACGTCAGATGCTGCAGCCTCTGAACCACTACCGGGCGCTCCTTAGGTACGGATGCCTCGCCATGCGAGAAGGCGCATCGCATTGGCGGTGACGAGAACGGTCGCGCCGGTGTCGGCAAGAATCGCGGGCCAGAGCCCCGTAATCCCGAGAACGGTCGTTACGAGGAACACGGCTTTCAGCCCGAGCGAGATGACGATGTTCTGCCAGATGTTGTTCATCGTCAGCCGCGACAGGGAAACCATGTTCGCGACGTCCTTCACCCGGCCATGCAAGATCGCGGCATCCGCCGTTTCGAGCGCGACATCGGTTCCACCGCCCATGGCAATGCCGATGTCGGCGGCGGCAAGTGCGGGCGCATCGTTTATGCCATCGCCGACCTTCGCCACGAAGCGGCCTTCCTGCCGCATTTCCCTGATCATCCTCTGCTTGTCCTGCGGCATCAACTCGGCGCGGGCTTCCATTCCGAGCGAAGCGGCGATGGCTTTCGCGGTGCGGGTGTTGTCACCCGTGAGCATGACAGAGTCCGCGCCCAGTTCGCGAAGAAGCGCGATGCCCTCCTTTGCGTCCTCGCGCGGCTCGTCACGCATGGCGACCAGACCGGCGATCTCCTTGCCGGCAAGAAGCACTGAAACCGTCTTGCCTTCATCGTTGAGCGCAGCGATGCGGACGGAAAGCGCCTCGTCGATCTGAACCTCTTCCCCAGCAGCGCGCGGTGACGCGAGAAACAGCTTCACACCGTCGAGCGTTCCCACCACACCTTTGCCGCCGACCGCGCCAGCCTCGGACGCGGCCGTCAGGGGAACGCCCTCGCTTTCCGCCCTCGCAAGAATCGCTACGGCAAGCGGATGGCTGGAGCCGACTTCAAGAGCGGCAGCGAGGCGCAACGTCTCGCGTTCGTCTCGTGCGACACCAACGATGTCAGTTACCTTCGGCTTGCCTTCCGTAAGGGTTCCCGTCTTGTCGAAGGCGACGCGGTTCACTTTGCCGAGATTCTCCAGCACCGAGCCGCCCTTCATCAGCAAGCCGCGTCGCGCGCCCGCCGAGAGGGCGGCGGCGATTGCCGCTGGAGTGGAGATGACCAGCGCGCACGGGCAACCGATCAGCAGGACGGCAAGGCCGCGATAGATCCACGTGCCCCATTCCGCGCCTGCCACCAACGGCGGAATGATCGCAATCAGCGCAGCCACCACCATCACGCCGGGCGTGTAGTACCTGGAGAAGCGGTCGATGAAGCGCTCGGTTGGGGCCTTGGTCTCCTGAGCTTCCTCGACGAGAGTAATGATCCGCGCAATCGTATTGTCGGCGGCAGCAGCCGTCACCCTCACCCGAAGCACACCTTCCTGGTTGACGGTGCCGGCGAATACGTTGTCGCCCTCTTCCTTGCGTTTGGGCACCGACTCGCCCGTCACCGGCGCTTCGTCGACAGCGCTCTCACCTGACAACACCACACCGTCTGCCGGCACACGATCACCGGGACGCACCATCACGATAGCGTCGACCGCTAGGCTCTCGGCCGGGACGGTCTTCGTCGTCCCGTCTAACTCCAGCAGCGCCGTCTTGGGCATCAATGTCGCGAGAGCACGAATGGATGCTCTCGCGCGCCCGGTTGCAATGCCTTCGAGAAGTTCGCCCACGAGGAACAGGAAAACGACGACCGCCGCCTCCTCGGAAGCATTGATGATCACTGCGCCGACCGCAGCTACCGTCATCAACGTCTCAATGGTGAACGGGCTGCCGTTCATTGCTCCGAAGATGGCCCGGCGGGCGATGGGGATGAGCCCGACGGCCATGGCGACGATGAAGCCCCAAGGCTGCGTCTGGGGATAGATCTGCGCAAGGCCGAAAGCGATCGCCAGTGCGGCACCGCACAGTATGGTCAGTCGAGCCTTGGAGGTTTTCCACCACGGCCCGTCGGAAGGTCCGTGATCGTGCCCATGCAGACCCGCCAAGGTATCCGTTTGGCCGGTCCTCTCGCTCGAATGATTGTGGGTTCCCTCAGCATGACCGTGGTTGCAATCGGGGCCGTGGCGATGACCTGCGCCTTCCTCGGCGACAGAAACATCTTTTGCTGCAATCGGGGTCGTCTTGTAGCCGAGGCTGCCGACCTTTTTGGCGAGTGCATCGATGTCAACGCGTTCGCCATGGGTAACGGTCATTGTCCCGGCGACAACCGAAACCTTGACGTCTGCGACGTTGTCTAGACGACGTACCGCAGTGTCGATCTTGGTGGCGCAGCTTGCGCAATCCATGCCCTCGACCCGGAACCGGGTCCGGCGTCCATCAGCACTCATGGCCGGCCTCCTGTCATACAGGAGCAAAGCTATAAAACCTCAGGTGGCTAGAGGGTCAAGCACGATTATCGATTTGGTGTGGCTTGTTGACTTTTGCGGGCAGGTCCGTGAACTGGCAGCCAATTTTATGAAAGCGCGGTGTCGTGTTGTCTTTTCTCCGCCGTCGCCATCTGGCCGACTTTACTGTTCCATTAATCACCATCGTGCAGCTTTTCTATATTGCGGCCCAGTTCGGCTCGCACCTTCTTGCCCGCGACCTGTGGGCAGCCGACATGGCGAACTTCATTCGCCCGCACCTTCTCGCTGCTGGAATTGCGCTGTTTGCAATCAGTCTCGTGCCGCGATCCCGGCTTACGCGAGTCGGCGCAGTGATCTCACTTTTTGCCGCCATTTTTCCATTCGTCTTCCTGCCTACCCCTGCCACCGGAGGCGGTGGCAGCCAGTTCACGATTATTTCGGCCAATGTCCTCTCGGACAATCGCGATCCCCGGCCCTTTCTCTCCATCCCGGAAGTCGCTTCAAGTGATATCGTCGTGCTACAGGAAATGCGCCCCGTCTGGCAGGATGCACTGGTCAAAAGCGGATTATGGCGCTTCGAAAGCAGCCGGGATCTACGGGCTAACACTGACATGAAGGTGTTCAGCCGCTTTCCGATCATCAGCGAACAGGTCGTTTCCCAAGCAAGCCGCGACACGGGAGGCCGGCACCCTCTCAGGCTCGAGCTCCTGATCGAAGACAGGCAGGTCATTCTCTATGCTGTTCACGCCCAGACACCACGGAGACCATCGATGTGGCGAGAGCGAGCGGCTTATTTTCGCGATCTGACACAAGCGCTTCTGCAGGAAGATGGCGATGCAGCCGTAGTCATCGCTGGAGACTGGAATATGCCGCCTTGGTCGCCCTTCTTTCAGGACTTTCTCGCAGAAACTGGCTACCGAACTACGGAATCGGCGTGGTGGCCTTCACCCACGCGATTCAGCACCCGCTTCGGCAACATTCCGGCCTTGGGCACGCCGATCGACAGGATCGTCATCTCGCCGAATATGGGGCTTGCCAGCCTAGGTCTCGGACCGCGCTTTCAATCCAACCATCTTCCGGTTATCGCGCGTCTTACCCTGCCTTGAAGGATACATTTGCCTCCGATCAGATGCTCGAAAAGCCACGTCATGCGACCAACCCCGAGGTCGCCGCAGCAGAACGACGTAGTGTCTTGGCGATCGCGACCAGCGTAAGAAAACTCCAGAAGGGTCCCCTCAGCACACCGGCCGCCACCGTCAATTGGGCAGCGAACAACGTCGGCAATCTTCCGGGTTTGTCGAGCGCCGGAGCAGCCGGCCGGAAGGCGTCTGCGCCCTTGAATAGCCAAGACCGGGCACGAACCAGAGCAAGACCAGACAGCCAAAACCCGGAAGCGTGGACAAGCGACATGAGGTTCAATGGGAGCCTGGATAAGCCTGCCGTGACATTGCGACGCGCAGTCGCAGTAGTGTTAACTTTCCATCAAGGTTAACAATCGATTCTCCTTCTGCGTGGGGCATCCGGAGAATGAGATATTGCGGTCCAAACCGAAAGCCACTTTCGAACGACAATCATCGAACGGCCATCGGCGTGTGCTTGCGATTCTCGGCGCAAGTTGGTTCGTGTTCGGCTTCGCATCGCCCACGGGGATCCAGGGCACCAAATCCGAGTTGGGAATCGCTCCCGGGCCGGATCGCTGGGCGGTATATGTCGAGCAGGCCGACACTTGCTCTCATCTGAAGGAGCTCCGGCTGCCCAGTGCCGCTATTCCTGGTGATGACGAAAACCTGGATCTGGTGCTCGGCGGTCAACGGGTCAACTTGCAGGCGGATCGAGAGGTTTCTTCCACGTCCCAGCGGGTGGTTGAAGAAGCGAAGAAACCACGTCTGATCAGCGTAGCGTATCGGAAAAATCTGGAGACCCCTGTTGGAGAGCAGGCGTTGGCTTCACGGCTACTTTCGTCGGGGACCGACGCGTCATACTTTCTGCGCGGCTTTTCAAAACAGGCAGATCCCGAAATGGTGGCGGGCCTGTCTACGTTTCATAACCCAGCAGACGACCGTCTGGCCGGTGTGCCGGCGGCGCTTGCCGACCTGGTCAACAACGATGGCGCCGACATCCTGGCCACGGCCTACGCCCCAAAGGACGAATTCCATGCGTCTTCCAATGCCTTCGCGGCTTTGCTCGGCGCCGACGAGACAGCCGGTCGCTTCGTTCCGCCCACGATCGAAGGTGACCACGATTGGATGAAGCAGCCTCTACCGGGATCCGTCTTCTCGACAGCCGAGCAGAAGTGCCTTGCTACCGCGATTTATTTCGAGGCTCGGGGCGAGGAGGTGAGGGGGCAAGCCGCGGTCGCGCAAGTCATTCTCAATCGGGTGCGCAATCCTGCATATCCAGCAAGCGTCTGTGACGTAGTTTATCAAAATGACAACTGGATCAACAAATGCCAGTTTTCCTTTGCCTGCGACGGCGTTCCGGATGTCATTACAGATCGACGCGCGTATCGTCTGGCAAAGGACGTGGCCATGGCAGTTACCGGCGGGAAGATATTCTTACCCGAAGTGGCGTCATCGACCCATTACAACGCCACCTACGTCAGCCCGCGTTGGGCTCGCTCCATGGAGCGTATGACCCAGATCGGTTCACATATTTTTTACCGCACATTCGGCGGGGGGTGGAGTTAGATCATTGTTAGGGACAATTGGTACGAAATCCCCAGTCGAGCGCAAGAGGATTTTTGTAACGTGGCTGGTGGCACCAGCCTGGCTGGCGATGCTGATCGCAACGCAGCCGGAAGGCTTTGAAACGCTGGGCTACAGCCTGATTGAGTTTCTCGGATTCTTCCTGGTGTTTGTTGCCGTTCTCGGAAGGCTCTGGTGCACTCTATATATCGGAGGCCGGAAGGATCTGGATCTCTGCCAAAGCGGTCCGTATTCCCTTACCCGCAATCCTCTCTATTTCTTCTCCTTTCTCGGTCTCGTCGGCGTCTGCCTTGCGGCTCAAAACATTGTCTTGATGATCATAAGTGCGGTCGCATTCCTGGTTTACTATCGACCGGTAATCAGGAATGAGGAAACCACTTATCCCGTTCGCTCAGGGGACCACTACATATTGTGATGCTTGAAGGCGGCCCTGCCCCGGGAGAGGGCAGTAAACAGACCAAAAGGCGGCGGGAACGGCGCTGATCTTTGAGGACGATGTCACGATTCGGGGCAGGCAGTCATTGCCTGCCTGTGGAATAGCGCTGAGGATTCGGTGCTACTCGGCTGCCAAGGCAGCAGTGATTGCCCGCGCTGGCTTCGGGAGGATCCTGGGAAGCAATGCGTCGGGGTTCGGGTATCGACGGTTGGTGTTACGTTCCTCGCCCGGCCTCCGCGGCACCAATACCGGGCGCAAGGGCCTCTTGCGGCGCACGTATTCTCGCGGTTCCTCGAATTCGCGAACGCCGTCGAAGCTCCATTGGAGCGCATCAAAAACTTCCGGCCGCTCTTCGCGCAGGCGGTCCACCCAGTAAACAAGGTCACCGACTACTACGGCCCGGTGCACTCGGTACAAGCGGGCGATATCCCTCACAATCTGTCGCTTGTTGGGGTGGCACATCTCCATGATCTCTTTGATGTGCTCCTTCTTCCACTTGGTCGTATCACCGACGATGCCGCGGTGGGTCGCAGGACCGACCCGGCGGCCGATACCGAGCATGATGTCCATGTTGCTGCGGAAGCCGCGCCGCCTGTTCCAGCGGAAGACGAACTCGTTGAGATAGGCGTCGAGATGCTTTTCGCGGAAGCCGTGGAACGTGCCCATAGCCCACCGCTTCAGGTTCCCGAAAACCATGTGGATCCATTTGAATACGATGTGCGCGGGCAGGCCCAGCTTCGTTAGATTGACCTGCGTGAGGGGGCGGTCCGGCACCTTTTCGTAGGACGCCAGGGCATCCGTGCGAAGATGGGTCCCCGGGACCGTGTTGGCAACAATGAACGGCACGATGCTCGCGCTAGACCGATCCTTGATGCGGGCCAGCCGGATGCGGCCAACGCCATGCTCTCCATGGGTCTCGACAGCGCATGCGAACCATATCTGGTTGTGGGTGCTGCTGCCGCCGCCGCGCTTCAGGTAGTCCTCGCCGCGACGATAGGCAAAGGCGGACTCGTCTACATCCACTGTGCCCGAAAGAGGCGTGCGGTCCGGGTTGATCATGGCCCGCCGAAGCTTGTGCAGCAGGAGCCATGCGGTCTTGTAGGACACACCGAGCTTGGGTTGAAGTTGCAAGGCCGAGATCGAGTTGGAATGCGTCGCCATCAGGTAGGCGGCGATGAACCATTTGCGGAGCGGCAGGTGCGTGCCCTGCATGATCGTTCCAGCGATAACCGATGTCTGCTTACGACAGCCGGGCTTGTTGCCCTTCCCCGAGCATTCGAAGAGCCACGGCCGCGCCTCGAGGCGCCAAGCCTTCTTCGAGCCGCAGTGCGGACAGACGAACCCGTCAGGCCACCGCTTCTTGGCCAGATATTCTGCACAGGCGTAGTCGTCGCGGAAAGTCTCCACGAATTCCTCGATCGACGGTGGCCTGTCGTTCTTCCACCGGGTCGGAAATAGCCGCCTGCCCATGCCAATGCCAAATAGGCGCCAGCCGCCGCGATGTCACGCAGGAACTCCAGATATGGTTACCACCTGAGCGAACGGGATAAGTGGTATGAGGAAAAGCGGCTGCTGTCCCTCTTTGGGCCGGACTACATGCTATACATGGCGAGAGTTCCTCGCTTCTTTCCTCGCCTCGATTTGCCGGAAAGCGAAGACACCGTCGTTGTCCACTCTCGGGCATTTGTACGGTCGTTGACGGAAGTCATGTGGTTCCTTGTCGCCATCGTCGGAATTGAAGTTCTTGAAGAACTGCGCCAAGCGGCGGTTATCTCTGGCTGGCAACTCCCATTGTAGGCTGACCCGCTCCATGTAGTGCTGCGTCGACGGCGCCACGCTTCACGCTAAGCCCCGCCAGATGCAAATGAGTATCAATTGCCCATCTAGCTGAATTAATTTGACTTTTTGGATCCGTGTTCCTATCTCCCGGCCAATCAGGGAGTAGTCACCGCGCCCGCGCGGGACCGTGTCAACAGGCTTGCGCACATGCGCATGGCGCGGTCAGCCGATTTAACGGCCCGACGAGACTGTGGCGCCACTGTTCCTATGCGGACGAGCAGGGGTTGGCGCCCGGTAGATGTCCGTCGGGATCACTCTCCAATGTCGCCCTTCACCATTGCCGTACTCGCCCTGAGTATGTCCATCGATGCCTTTGCAGTCTCTATCGGACGAGGGGCCGCCATCGGCTCGCCGCCCCTGAGAGATGCGTTACGAACAGGTTTGATCTTCGGCATTGTCGAGGCGACAACGCCCATTCTCGGTTGGATCGCCGGCGTTGCAGCCAGCCGCTTTGTCCAGGCTGTCGATCATTGGATCGCCTTCGCCCTCCTCGCGGGCGTCGGCATTCATATGCTCTACGCGGCAATCTGGGGCTCTACGGATAACCCGTCCAAGGGAAGATCGCTCACCGCCCTGATGGCGACGGCGGTAGGAACCAGCATCGACGCCATGGCGGTGGGTATCTCTCTCGCGTTTCTTCAGGTCAACATCGTCATCGTCGCGGTAGCAATAGGGTTTGCCACCTTCGTGATGTCCTCGGGCGGCATGCTTGTCGGGAGGCTGATAGGCCATCGCCTCGGCAAGCTAGCCGAACTGATTGCAGGTCTTGCACTTTGCGGCTTGGGGACGATGATCCTGCTCGAACACCTGTCACCAATGTGAAAAGACGCTTGAGATCGTGGCCGCGCAACAGTTTTGCGGCGTCGCTTTCCAAAGGGAGCTGCGACATTTGAACACTTGAACCTCAACCTGCTCGAGGTCCTACCTTTCCGTTAGCGGGGTGCATTGGTTTACTCAAATAGGTTGGATATCGCGATGTCAGGAACGCTTCTCAACTCGCTAGGATCGGGCACCAAAGCCACCGGGGCTCTTTGCCCACATTGCAGGGTCGACCTCGTTATGAGCGAGCGTCAGGGTATCGAAATCGACTACTGCCCGAAATGTCGCGGCGTGTGGCTGGATCGCGGCGAACTCGACAAGATAATCGAACGAAGCGCTGCGGAAGAGGTGCAATACGCCCAGAGGCAATCTGGTCGCGGACGTACGCAAGTGTCCTCACGCAATACATCAAATGACTGCCGCGAAGATCACCGCCGCGACTATCGCGACCATGATCGTCATGGCGGACACCATGGTCGAGGGCACGGTTCTTTCCTCGGCCGATTGTTCGACTGACACCCCGCCAGGAGCGGAACGATGAAAGCTGCGCGCATTGGTCGGCTAAGGTGGTTCGCCATTGCCGTGTTAACAACGGCCTCGCCGGCCTATGCCCAATCGATCGATCGCGCGGAGGTCGAGAAGATCGTCCGCGAATACATCATGCAAAACCCGGAGATCATCGAGGAAGCACTTACGGAGCTTGAGAAGCGGAACCAAGCAGCTCAGGCCGAGGCCAGGTCACAAGCGATAGTGGCCGAGACTGATGCGTTGCTCCGAGCGAGCGACGATGTGATCCTGGGAAACCCGGACGGGGATGCTACGCTCGTCGAATTCTTCGACTTCAACTGCGGTTATTGCAAGCGGGCGGCACCTGACGTCAAGGCGCTTGTCGCCGAGGATCCCAAGCTGCGGATCGTCTTGAAGGATTTTCCCATTCTTGGGCCGGGCTCGGTTGAGGCCGCGAAAGTGGCTCTGTCCGTGAAGCGCGTTGCCGGCGACGCCGTTGCGCGTGATTTCCATGTCAGATTGATGGAAATGCAAGGACAGATAAACGCTAGCCGGGCTTTGGATCTTACCGAAGAGATGGGACTCGACCGCAAGAAGCTGTCGGAAGAAATGGCTACTCCGGCGGTCGAGGCAATCATTGCGGCAAACCTCGCGCTGGCACAGCGGCTCGGCCTGACAGGAACGCCCTCGTTCGTCGTCGGAGATCAAATCATCGAGGGCGCCGTTGGAAAGGAACCGCTTGCCGATGCAATCGAAGCGGTCCGCCAGAAATGAGCTCTCCGAAGACCAATGCTCTGCCTCTTTGGACGGCAAACTTGGTATCCGTCTCGGCGAACTGATCGAAAAGCAGGTTCACGGGCTTCCGGGCCATTTCCGGCAGCCGATCCAGGTGCTCCTCTAATCGATCGACGTTCTGTACGCCCTTCGCCGCTATGATACCGAACTCCGTCATGTGGGCGCGGATCGCGTTGCCGATCTGCGCGCGTTGGCGAACCAGAAAGTCTCACGTGCGGTGAAGAACCAGAACCGATGAGAAGGCTTCGCTCTTGATGGCGACAAACCGCATCGAGGGGCGTTACGGCTATCACAGATGGCGGCCGCATCCGCGGCGTTTGTCTTCCGGCGCTTCATGTAAGGCTTCACATAGGACGGTGGCATCAGCCGGACATCATGCCCTATCGCCTGAAGCTTGCGCCTTTCCGAAAATGACGCTCTCGGCGAGAAGGAGCCCTGCGCCGCACACGATGCCGACATCTGCCATGTTAAAAGCTGGCCAGTGCCATTCACCAAGGTAGAGGTCCAGAAAGTCCGTTACTCCGCCAAGGCGCAGTCGGTCGACTATGTTTCCAATCGCTCCGCCCGCGATTAAACCCAAGGCAAGCACGACTATGCGCGACGTCGCTTGCGACATCCAGATCAGGAGCATAACGAGCACAGCCGAAGCGAGGGCGACCAACAACCATTGCGACATGCCGCCAAGAAGCCCAAAGCTCACACCCGTATTTCGTCCCAGGATGATGTTGAAAAAGTCGGTGACCGGAATGACGCGCGGCGGGACCATAACATGGTTCACGATCCACCATTTCGTAGCTTGGTCGACGACAAACCACGAAATCGCTGCAAGAAGGCCAAGACGGATCATACCTAAATCGTTTCTCCTTCGGCTGAGTTCGCGAATGATGCGTGGCCTCCTTGATATTGGGGGCGCTTTCCATGCGGCTGCTCACAAGTTCAAGCGTGCTCATCGCGATACGTTGTAGCCCAAGCTCTCCACCGCCTTGAAGACAGCGTCCTGCGATGTCTTCGAGGGATTGAGCTTGACAAGCGCACTATTGTCGATGAGCGAAACCTTGGCAGCCTCAACGCTAGGCAGTGCGCGCACTGCTGACTCGATCTTGTCGACACAGCGTGCGCAATCCATGCCCTCAATCTTGAATTCAATGATCATTGATACTCCCGCTGTCACTGATATTTCCTCTGTATGAGGATGGTGACCAAGCTGGCATCTCTGGTAGCTAGAGGGTCAATAGCCATACCTCAGATTTTCTGCCTGACTTGACGCCTCTGGAGAATTGGCGTTTTCAAGCTTGCTCGTCTTTCCGTGCCTTCGGGCGATATGCGGGTGTAATCTAGACGGTCAGGAACGTCCTCATGCTCTCTCTGCGGCTTCGATCTCAGTTGGCCGGTATTGCTATCGTCCTTGTGGCGGAAGGCGCGGCGATAGCCATGCCCACCGGCGTCTTCTTGCTCCATCCCGGCAACACGGCCCCCAGCGGAGCCGATTGTCGCAGTCTATCCGCCCGCGTGCGACCCTCCGTCGAAAAGGCAGAAGCATGGTACTGGGGACGCGCGCCTTTCGGCTCGGAGATGGAGTTCTACCTGTTCCTTAGTAAAACCAGGATGGAAACGACATTTTCGGCCGAAGGCGACTACGACACCGGAGAGCTTCGCAATCTGCAAACGAGAGGCGACAAGACGACGTTTGAGCTGGTGCCCGACGATCATCCGGCCCAAGTCGTAAGCGGATGGATCGAGCAGAGCCGCGACGGCTCAGTGCTTTCCGTTACGCTACATGACGTTCCCACGATCGCCGCCGAAATGGACCGACCGCACTACCTATTACTGCAGCTTCGATGCGGGCACGCAAATCTGACCGTCAGTGTTCGGTCATGCAGAGATCGTGATTGGCGAGCGATCTGATGACGTAGCAATCCTTCATATGGCCGTCGTGACAGGTGCCGACCATCCGGGTGAGTTCGCGCTCGAGCTGCTGAAGTCGGCCGATCTTGTCACGAACCATCTTCAGCTGGCGTGCGGCAATCTGGTCGGCATCCTTGCACGGGCGTTCCGGATGAGCGCTAAGATCGAGGAGTTCGCGGATAGCCTCAATAGTAAAGCCGAGGTCGCGCGCATGCTTGATGAACGCCAGGCGCTCCCGGTCCGACGTTTCGAACCGGCGCTGGTTGCCCTCCGTCCGGTCTGCGGGTTTCATCAAGCCCATTTCCTCGTAGTACCGTATAGTCGGCACCTTTACCCCGGTCTGCTTCGACAGCTCTCCGATCGTCAGCAAAGCTAACACTCCTTGCTCCAAGTTTCTCTCTCCCTCCAGAGACATGCTATCCCTATCTTCCTGCAACACGACAAATGGTCCTCCCAGTTGAACAATTTGTGATCACTTTCACTCAACCCGCACCTGTATCGTGAACGTCATTCGGACAGAGACTCATGAAGCCAAAATTACATCTTCTCCTCTTGGCCGTGGTCGCGGTGCCCAGCATCACCGTTGAAGGCAGCGCACGGGAAATCCTGGTCTCGCACGAGAATTCGGTGAAAATGCTCCAGATCGAGCATGCCGAGGTGCTCATCTCTTCTTCAAATACGTCGTTGCGGACGATGTATCTGACAATATGGAACGGGACGACCTCCTCAGAAAACCTGATCGGTGTTGAAAGCGACAGCTTTACCGGCGTCACGGTCTTCAGAAATACCTTCGGCCGTCGTGAGCGAATGAATAACGTCCTGACGATTCCTGCCCATGCCGAGCTCAAGATGGTGGAACCGGGAGTTCATCTGGCGCTTGACGGATTTGTCGCCAATCCGCTTCAGCCGAACACCATGCCGCTCACATTACGGTTCGAACGCAGCGGCTCCATCACGGTAAACGCAAAAATTGTGCAGGACAGGAGCGAGCTGACCCACCACCGTCATGGCGAACAAGATACTCCATCCGAGTGACACTCGATGACCGAAGCCGGTCGGTAAACACAAGACTAAATAACACAGGCAGATTTTCGAGGTATTTGAATTTAATTTATCATATTGATTTTATTTGATTTTTCCCAGTGCTGCGTAGGTTCTCTCCATCAACAGTCGGGGAGACAGGACAATGAGGACTATCTGGGGCACGGCAATTGCCTTTCTCATGCTTTGCTCGGCAGCGGTGGCAAGTGCGGCGCATTACAACCCAACACAAGCCGATCGTCCCAACATGCGGACGTTCGGGACGACCTCAATGCCGTATGGCTATTATGATTATTGTCAGCGTTACAAGGATCGATGCGCGCGCCGGGCGGGAGGGACGATGGTCGAACTCACACGCTCCGCATGGAGCAACATCGTCCGCATCAATGCTGAAGTGAATAGCATTCCAGCCTTGACAGATATGGAAATCTACGGCGTTGAGGAGTTCTGGGAATACCCGACGAGCGCAGCAGATTGCGAAGATTACGCACTTCTCAAACGCCAGCGTCTAAACGAAATCGGCTATCCGCTGGGCGCACTGCTGCTCACCACCGCACGAGATGCCAAAGGCGGCGGCCATGCGGTACTCACGGTCGTGACATCTCTGGGTGACTTCATCCTCGACAATCTCGAACAGAAAGTACTGCTTTGGAGCGATGCGAAGATTTACTTCCTGAAGCGTCAGTCCCAGCGGAACCTCAACCAGTGGGTAAGCCTACGCACCGACGAAGAATTTCTTATATCTTCCGGTAACAACCATGCGCCTTCAACCGCTGCCACGAGCGTGAACAGGTAAACCGCGAAGCCTCCGTAGATCATCTCCATGGTGTTATGGCCGAGGCCCACACATACCAGCGCGAAAACCAGCGTCAGAACGGAGTAGGCGGCGGCACCCGCGGCGAAGAAGGAAAATATGAAAAGCGACATGAACTGGACCGCTGTCTCCCGAGACTGCGGTCCATTGTTTCACAGCAGAATGGAGCCGGCCATTCAAGGCCGTGTGATACAGATGTTATTCTGGCGTCGATACCGCTGCGGGAAGGCGCGTCTCGGCCTGAATATGATACAGGCTGAAGCTGAACACCGCGGCAATGAAAAGGACGAGCCCCAGAAGCACGACCATGTTCATTTTTGATCGGCGGCGTGTGATTCGCAGCGTTTCTGCACTAGTCAGATGGTCCAATCTCTTCACCGTTCTAAATTATCTTCAGGCCCGCAAGCAGGGTTGCTCCCTTTAAACCCCAACTGACGCGAGCAACAGGAGGGTCGATGCGGTGATGTGTCGCTCGCGAATTCGTCAGACGCAACCGGCCGTTAACTATGCTAGCAACAGAATAAGGATGGTGTTCTCTGCCGCTCCGAGGCTCGGATCTGGTTCTGTTTCATGTTCTACGCGTTAAAAGCAATGTCCGTCGGCCTTCTTGCCATTTCACTCAGCGGTTGCGTCTCGAGTGTGCTGGATGTCGACAACAAGGCTTCCCAGCCTATTCCGGCCTTGCTGGTCGCCGAGATGTCGAGAAAGTCGATGTCTCCCTCTTCGCCGATCCTTGTTCGCATTTTCAAACAGGAGAGCGAGCTGGAAATATGGAAGCAGGATCGCACCGGCAAATATGCTCTCCTGAAAACATACCCGATGTGCCGATGGTCCGGGAAACTCGGCCCGAAGACCCGTGAAGGCGACCGTCAGGCGCCGGAAGGCTTTTACCACGTCAATGCGGGAATGCTGAACCCCACCTCCCAATATTACCTGTCTTTCAATCTCGGCTATCCGAACCGGCTTGAAGCGGCACTGGGGTATTCGGGCGACGCCCTGATGGTGCACGGCGCCTGCACCTCCTCGGGATGCTATGCGCTAACCGATGATGGGGTCGCCGAGATCTACGCCGTCGCGCGCGAGGCTTTGAAGGGCAGCCAACAGTCCTTTCAGGTTCAGGCTTTTCCCTTCCGCATGACGCCGCAAAATATGGCGAAGCATCGTGATGACCCCAACTTTGCGTTCTGGACCGACCTGAAGCGCGGCTACGACAGCTTCGAGGTAACGCGTCGCCAGCCCAGGATTTCGCATTGCGGCGGTCGATATGTCGTGGACACAGAGTTTGAGGCCGGCGAGCCGCGCAATCCGCTTGCTGCCTGTCCACCGGCCGTCAACCAGTCTCATCCGGCGATAGCCGATCGTACGCAAACCGATTTACGACAGGCAGACATACTGGTTTCGAGCGGGAGTGCGCTGTCAGCTCATTCTTACGTAGACGGTGGGATGCATCCGAGCTTTCGCAGGCTACTGAAACGGAATGGTCAGGATGCGCTTGCGAAGCGAACATCGCCGCGGTCTTCTGTGCCCGTCAGTCGGCCCGACGCAGCGCTCGCGGACCCGCATTCTCCGGACGAGTAACGGACATGTTGCGTGGTTTTCTGTCACTGCTGGTCGCCCTGTTGTTGACCCTGCATTTGAGCGCTGCAGCGTCCATCGCGGCACCGGCAACAGACGGTCGCAGCCTGGTTTCATCAGATCTCTTCATAAATACTGGAGAAAGCTCCGAAATCTCTGCGGTCGACGACAACAATCCCGCACCGGAACCCCTCCCTTCATCCTGTCACGATCATTGCGCCAAACTGATGGCCTACACCGCATATCCCTCGGTGCCAACAACTGTCGAACCATGCAGGGATTTTGGCGAGTTCCGCTTGGAGTCAGCCGGCGTTTCCGGCTTACTCCGACCTCCCCGATAGCAAGACGCAAGGGGTGTGAATACGACGGCGGGCAAGCCTTTGACCGTCGAGCAATGTATCGCACTTCGCCCTTCAGTACGACCGCTAATCGCGGCGATATTGTCAGCTATAAGGAGCGAAGCTTTGAGCTCGAATTATCAAGACGTGATGCTATCACGTCGCAAACTTCTCACTGTGGCTGCGGCTGCGACAGCAACTGTGGCTCTACCAGGCTGTGCGACAATCCAGGTTGCGCCAGCCACTCCCGAACCCGAAAAACCCGCTGTAGATGTCGGATATGCCCGGATGTATGGGGCGATGCCGGAGGAAGATTACCCAATCCCTGCTGTCGATTTAAGCAAGGTGAAGCGTCGCTACTATCGTCAACTCGTCAACGATCCGACCGGCGAACGGCCTGGGACGATTGTCGTCGACACCTCCGCATTCCATCTCTATCTCGTGCTGCCCGATGGGAAGGCGATGCGCTACGGCGTAGGGTTGGGACGTCAGGGTTTTACATGGTCAGGGTCTGGCGTCATTCAGTACAAGCGGCGCTGGCCGCGGTGGACTCCTCCTGAGGAAATGATTGCGCGACAACCAGAACTTGAGAAATACAGCGCAGCCAATGGCGGCATGGATCCAGGGCTTAACAACCCGCTCGGTGCACGCGCTCTCTATATTTTCCAGGATGGTGTGGACACACTTTACCGAATTCACGGCTCGCCAGAATACTGGACCATCGGCAAAGCCGTATCCAGCGGATGCGTCCGACTGATCAACCAGGACATCATCGACCTCTACAATCGTGTTTCGACGCCGGCACCCGTGATCGTTCGGGGCGGTTCGACAGCTTAGATGTCAGCACGAAAAATCACTTGAACCTCTAGCGGGCAGAGCTTGTAGCCTCCGGCTTTCAAAAGGATTCACCCATGAAACGTCGCAATTTTCTCATCTGCACTTCAGCCATGGCGCTGGCTTGCGCTGCATCGCCACTGGCATTTGCACAGCCAACCGAGCAGGAGCTTCTCGTGCCAGGAGCCCTGCCGGACAAGACATTCGGCACCGACGATGCACCTGTAACTATCATCGAATACGCGTCTCTGACTTGTCCGCATTGCAGAACATTCCATATCGACGTCTGGCCCGGCCTGAAGGAGAAATATGTCGATACCGGAAAGGTGCGCTTCATCATGCGCGAATTCCCGTTCGACCCGCGCTCCACCGCCGGCTTCATGCTGGCGCGGTGCGCGGGCGACGAAAAGTGGTATCCGACCCTCGACCTTCTTTATCGAACCCAGGAGACATGGGCCCGCGCCTCAGACGGAACAGGCGCCATGAAATCTGTCATGGGCATGACCGGCATGGACGAAGCCGCGTTCGAAGCATGCCTTCAGAATGAGGAACTGATGCAGCAGGTGCAAGCGGTTGCAGAAGTTGGGCGCGGCTTTGGCGTCGATTCCACCCCTACTTTCTTCATCAATGGCAAAATGTACAAGGGTGCTCTGAGCGTCGCGCAGTTCAGCGACACCATCGATCCGCTGCTTGCAGCGTCGGGCCAGTAGGGACGCCATCAGATGACAATCTTATTTTCCAATTCTTCAAGAAGCCTGCGTCGGATCGCCCTGGCTCTTCTGATGACCACAGCATGTAGTTCGGCATTCGCACAGCCGGAAGACGTTGTCGCCCGCGTGAACGGTAGCGACATAACACGTGCAGACGTCGCGGTGGCTCAGGAGATGTATGATTCCCAACTCGGGACCATGCCAGACGATGCCAAACTCTCTGTTATCGTCGATACGCTGATCGAAATGCGGATCATCTCCGACGCAGCGAAGAAAGCAGGTATCGCAGATCAGGACGAATACAAGCGCCAGATGCAGTTCTTTGAACAGCAGACACTGCGGGCCAATTTCATGGAGCAGAAGGCCGCTGAAGCCGTTACCGAAGACGCTATCCGCCAAATCTACGATCAGCAGGTCGCTTCGATACCGGTGGTTACCGAGCGACGGCTGCGCCATATCCTGGTGGCATCTGAAGACGAGGCGAAGCAGATCATCACTGCTCTCGGAGAAGGTACCTCCTTCGCCGATCTTGCCGCCAAGAGTTCCCTCGATGCCGTGTCGAAAGTAAACGGCGGAGATTTGGGCTTCGTCCCCGAGGGGCAGACAGTACCGGAAGTCGATGAGGCGGCCAAAAGGCTGAAGACAGGCGACTACACCAACGAGCCGGTGCGGTCTCCATTCGGGTTTCACGTCATCAAGCTCGAGGAGAGCCGCGACAGGCCGCCACCCGCCTTCGAGTTGGTCGAACCGCAAATCCGTCAATCTCTGAAGGCTGCCGAAGAACGTCGGATTTCAGCTGAGTTGCGGGCCATAGCAAAGGTCGAGAAGCTCGTGCCGGATGTTAGGGCTCCGCAGGAGGATGATGGCCATGACCATTGACCGTCGGGCGTTCGGCTTTGGCCTTCTGGCTGCCGCTGCGGGTTCTCTCACGCCGGTCAGCGCTTTCGCAAATGCTCGACCTGTCAAAATCGAGCAGCGATTTCTGCCCCAACGGGTCAGACACAATTTCACGGAGCCTGTCGGTACCATCATCGTCGCGCCGCGTGAGCGGTTTCTGTACCTCCTGGAAAG
Source organism: Aquamicrobium segne (assembly GCF_042656785.1). Classification (NCBI taxonomy): domain Bacteria; kingdom Pseudomonadati; phylum Pseudomonadota; class Alphaproteobacteria; order Hyphomicrobiales; family Phyllobacteriaceae; genus Aquamicrobium; species Aquamicrobium segne. The sequence continues at coordinate 37,017 of NZ_JBHSLL010000003.1, read as the reverse complement.
CCCTACGCTGGCACGCCGCTACGGGATAGGGGTGGGTAAAGCCGGGCTGGCGTTCAAGGGCAGCGCAATTATCGAGCGCAAGGCCAAGTGGCCTTCATGGCGCCCCACACCGAACATGATCAAGCGAGACCCGCAACGTTATGCAAGACACGCAGGCGGCGTTCCGGGTGGCCCGAATAACCCCCTCGGTGCGCGAGCGCTCTACCTCTATCGAAACGGACGCGACACATATTACCGCATTCATGGAACCAACGAGCCGTGGACGATCGGCAAGGCGGTTTCCAACGGATGCATCCGCATGCTCAATGATCACGTCCGGGAACTCTATGAGTTAACGCCCATAGGTACGCGCGTCGTGGTGGTGTGATGAACCGGCACATCCTCGTCATCGGGGCTGGCCAGGCCGGTCTTGCCGCAGGCTACCACCTGCGCAGGGCCGGCCTATCTTACATCATCGTTGACGGGAGCAACCGCGTTGGCGATGTCTGGCGTAACCGATATGACAGCCTGACTTTGTTCACCACCCGTCAGTTCAGTGTGTTGCCGGGAATGCAGATTCCGGGCAACCGGGACGGCTACGCCGATCGCGACGAGTTCGCCGAGTATCTGGAATCTTATGTCCGGCACTTTGAGCTTCCGGTCAAACTCGGGGCACACGTGTCGCGTCTGGCCAAGTCTGCCGACGGTTTCGAAGCGATGCTCTCAAATGGCGATATCATCTCTGCAACCGAAGTAATAATCGCCACCGGAGCATTTCAGGTTCCGATCGTTCCCCCCATCTCAGCGGAGTTGGGTTACGAGGTCCTGCAGTTGACGGCGGCAACATTCCGCAACTGCAACCAGTTGCCCGATGGGCCCGTTCTGGTAGTCGGAGATGGAACAAGCGGACGCGACATAGCGATTGAATCCAGGAAGCGCCAACCCGTCCTGCTCTCCGCCGGCAAACCGCGAAAGCTTCTACCGGAACACATTCTGGGAAAGTCGATTTGGTGGTGGCTCAACCTTGTTGGCGCATTGGAAGCACCGGCAACATCTTTCCGGGGCCGCATAGTCAGAAAAACCGACGCTTTCCCGGACAGGGGTTTGCGAGACGAGGCATTGCAGAAGCTCGGTATCCGGCTCATGAGCCGGCTTGTGGGGGCGGAAGCAGATGTCGTGAAGTTTTCAGACGGCAAACTCGCTCAGGTCCGTACGGTGATCTGGGCTGTTGGCTATCGCGACGAAACCGAATGGGTGGACATCGAAGACGCAGTCCATGCCAAGACCGGCTTCGTCCACTCAGAAGGCGTGTCTCCGGTTAAGGGCCTCTACTTCCTGGGGAGGCCATGGCAGCGCAATCGCTCTTCCGCTCTGATCATGGGTGCAGGCCCTGATGCCGCGTCAGTGATCAGGAAACTGAGAACTGATCACGTGCAGGCGTAGCGACACCTCGTCGGTTCACGATGTAGTCATCGTCCAATATACGACAAGAATGGTTTGGTGACAGCGTAGGTGCCGCACGACGGCACGGTTTCGAGGCCGAAGCTTTCCAAACATCAGTATAGCGTCGCACCCGTGACAAACCGCCTCGCGCATCCGCTTGGCGGTTGATCCGCTTCGCATGTTAACTTACATGAATTTCAGAAATTTCTGAAATTCATGAAGTTGCATACTATGAACCTCTCCCCAACTATTCAGGCCTTCGTCTTGCATTTCGGCGAAATGGGCAACCGCTGGGGCATCAACCGTACTGTCGGGCAGATTTATGCACTGCTCTACGTCTCGCCGAAACCACTCTGCGCCGACGCCATCGTCGAGGCGCTCGGCATTTCGCGGTCCAACGTCTCGATGAGCCTTCGCGAGCTTCAGGCGTGGAATCTCGTCATCCTGAAGCATGTTCCCGGCGACCGGCGTGATTTCTTCACCGCCCCCGACGATGTCTGGCAGATTTTCCGCACGCTCGCAGAGGAGCGCAAGAAGCGAGAGGTCGATCCAACCCTGTCGGTGTTGCGCGACCTTCTGATGCTAGAACCCGCCAATGACGACGAGCGCTATGCCCGCGCGCGCCTTTCGGAGATGCACGGTCTGATCGAACAGGTGACCAACTGGTACGACGACGTCAAGAAACTCGATACCGGGCGGCTTGCGTCACTCCTGTCGCTCGGATCGAAGGTCACGCGGCTTCTGGACGCACGGGACAGGATCATCTCAATAGGACGCGGGCGCAAGAAAGCGGACCGCTCATGAGCGGTTCGGGACCATGAGCGCGCAGGTCACAACCACGGCGCGCGCCGCTACCGATGCAGGTGATCCGTCTGCCCGCGCCGCCGCTCCTGCTACGTCGACGACGAGGCCCGGCCTACCCCGTTTTGCCGCTGCCCTTCAGATATCCGCCTCGCTTCTGTGGATACCGCAGGCGGCAGCCATCGCCTTCGCCATTGGCAACATCGCCGATGGCGCGCCCGCGCAGGCGGCGATCCTGCCTGCTTTCTGCATCTTTCTGCTCGGAGTCCTGCGCGCGGGGCTCGACCGTGCCGGCACGACCCGCGCCTGGGACGATGCCCGCGTCCGCCTTTCCGCCCTGCGCGCCAATGCCGCCGCCGCCGTCGCAACCCGTTCTCCGCTCGATGCGTCCCGGCCTTCCTCCGGCCTCGTCGCCAGCACGCTCACCGAGCAGGCCGACGACATCGTACCCTGGCTCGCGCGGTTTCTGCCGCTGCGCACCCGCGCTGCGGTCGTTCCGCCGATCATTCTAGGCTTCGTATTCGTCTTTTCGTGGGTCGCCGCCCTCGCCTTGCTGATGGCAGCGCCCGTCATACCCATCTTTATGGCGCTGATCGGCTGGCAGGCGAAAGCGGCCAGCGAAAGGCAGCTTACCCGTATGGGTAACATGAACGCCTTCCTTCTCGATCGGCTGCGCGGACTCGCCACCATCCGCGCCTTCGATGCGGTGGATAGTACCGCCCTCCGGCTGCGCGCAAACGCAGAAGAATTGCGAACCTCCACCATGGCGGTGTTGCGCATCGCCTTCTTGTCGTCGGCCGTACTGGAACTGTTCGCCGCCCTGGGTGTGGCGCTGGTGGCGGTCTATGTCGGGTTTCATTTTCTGGGAGAACTGAACTTCGGTGCTTGGGGCGGAAAGCTGACGCTGGCGCAGGGTCTCTTCGTCCTGCTGCTCGCGCCCGCCTTCTTCGAGCCGCTACGTGATCTCTCGTCCGTCTGGCACGACCGCGCCGCCGGGCAAGCAGGACTGGAGGCGCTCGACCGCATTACGCGGGGCGGAACGAAAATCGTTGGCGGCCCGGAAAGTACAGCCGTCGAAGTCTCCGGTGCGCTTTCGGTGTGGATCGACGGCCTCACCTTCCGCCATGCCGAATCGGCGAACGCGACCTTCAGCGATTTCGCCCTATCCATCGACCCCGGCGAACATGTCGCGGTGATGGCCCCTAGCGGTGGCGGAAAATCCACCTTGCTGGCGCTTGTCGCGGGCCTTTCGTCGCCCGATAACGGCATCGTCCGGCTTGGCGGCGAACCGATGAACCATGCCAGTGCCGCTCACCTGCGCGCTCGCATCGCATGGCTCGGCCAGCCCCCGCATATCTTTTCCGGCACGCTCCGCAGCAACATCACACTCGGGCGACCAGGCATCGGCACGAGGGACGTTGCCCACGCCACGGAAGCCGCCCATATCGCACACCTTGCCGCGCAACGTGGCCATGCGATGATCGGCGAGAACGGAGCCGGCCTGTCGGGCGGCGAGACTTTGCGGCTGGCGCTGGCGCGTGCGGCTGTGGGCATCCGGCCCGGCCTAATCCTTGTGGACGAGCCGACCGCCCATCTCGATTCTGTCACAGCCACTGAAATTACCGACCGCCTGCTGGCCATCGCGGAAGGGACAACACTGGTCGTCGCCACCCACGATCCCGCGCTTGCGGCCCGCATGGACCGCGTGGTCATGCTGCCCGCTCCTGCGCAGCTTGAGGTTCTGGCATGAGCCGTCTCTCCGCCCTACGCCCCGTGCTCGCCCTGTTCTGGACCGGTGACCGCCGCATGCTCGTCTATGGCACCCTGCTGTCTTTCATCACAGCACTTGCCGGCATTGCTTTGCTCGGGCTGTCCGGCTGGTTCATCGCCGCAACGTCGATCGCAGGCCTCACGCTCATCACGGCGCTCACTTTCGACGTGTTCATGCCGTCCGCCGGCATCCGCCTTCTTGCCATAGGCCGCACCGCCTCGCGCTACGGCGAAAGGCTTGTCACCCACGACGCCACGCTAGGCGTGCTGGCTCACCTGCGCGAGCACGTGTTTCGCGGGTTCGCCCGTGCCGACGCAGCACGTGGTCTGGCCGCCAACCCGTCACGGCTCCTGTTTCGGCTCACCATCGATATCGACGCCCTCGATTCGCTTTACCTGCGGGTGCTGGCGCCCGTGCTTGTCGCAGCCGGCGCAGCCCTGGCCATCGCAGCTGCGCTCGCTTTCGTCCACCCCTTGCTCGGCCTTTCCTCCGCCATCGTCCTGCTGGCCGCGGGCCTTGGTATTCCGTTTCTCGCCTCTCGCCGCGCTGCAGCATTCGCCCGCCGCCGCGCCCACGCGTTAGAGGCCCTGCGGTCGCGCTCCATCGACCTCGTGCGGGGACAGGCCGACCTTGCCATGACGAATCGTCTTGGCGCGCAGGTTCGTGCCATCGAAGCCGCAGACATTCGTCTGGCCCAGGCCGACCGCGCGCTTAATCGTGCCGAGGCCGGTGCGGGCTTCGGTCTCGGCATTCTATCTGCAGCCCTGCTCGCCGGCGTCTTGCTTGCAGCCGCCTTCCTTGCCGAAGCCGGCACCATCGGCGCACCAATCGCCACTTTTGCCGTGCTGCTGGCGCTTGCCAGCCTGGAACCCTTCGCGCTCCTGCGCCGCGGCGCGGTCGAGTTCGGCCGCACACTTCAGGCGGCAACGCGTCTCGGCCCGCGCCTGACGAACCGCTCAGACCCACCTAAGCTCGGCCGTTCCGCAGAACATGGCATGGCGATCAGGCTGGAGTCTGTAAGCGTCGGCCATCCCGGCGCGGCGCGTTCGGTCCTGTCCGACATTTCCGTCGCCATCCGCCCCGGCGAACGCATCGCGCTGGTGGGTGCGAGCGGAGTTGGCAAATCCACGCTTCTATCGCTGTTAGCCGGAGAACTGAACGCTTCAAGCGGCAATCTCACTGTCCATCCCTGTGGCCTGCTCACCCAACGCACTGAGCTTTTCCGCGACACGCTGCGTGGCAATCTCGCGCTCGCCCGCCCCGGCGCATCCGATACCGAAATGATATCGGCGCTCGAAGCTGCGGGGCTGGCAAGCTATGTCGCATCTCTGCCCGGCGGTCTCGACACGATACTCGGCGAGGGCGGTGCCGGGCTTTCCGCTGGTCAGGCGCGCCGTCTGGCGCTTGCTCGCCTGCTGTTGCGCGATGCGGCCCTCTGGCTGCTCGACGAGCCGACAGAAGGCCTCGACGGTAACACTGCACGTGACGTGGTCGCGCGCCTCGATGAACGCGCCACCGGCCGCATCCTGGTCGTCGCCACCCACACACGCCGCGAGGCGTCGCTTGCCGACCGTATCCTCGTGCTGCGCGACGGCCGCATCGCCGCCGACGTTGCGCGCGGCACACCCGCCTTTGACATGGAACTCAGCCAGCTGAGGCCCGATTGACATGACCCACCGGAGCCAGAAATGGAACTGAACATCGTCGACCTATCGCGGCTGCAATTCGCCATCACCGCGCTGTACCACTTCCTTTTCGTGCCGCTCACCATCGGCCTGTCGATTCTGATGGCGATCATGGAAACGGTCTACGTCATGACCGGCCGTGACATCTGGCGGCAGATGACCAAGTTCTGGGGTACGCTCTTCGGCATCAACTTCGTGCTCGGCGTTGCCACCGGCATCGTCATGGAATTCCAGTTCGGCATGAACTGGAGCTATTACAGCCACTATGTCGGCGATATTTTCGGCGCGCCGCTGGCGCTCGAGGGGCTGATGGCCTTCTTCCTCGAGGCCACCTTCGTCGGCCTATTCTTTTTCGGCTGGGACAAGCTGTCGAAACTCGGCCACCTCGCCGCCACGTGGGCGGTTGCGCTCGGCTCCAACTTCTCGGCCTTGTGGATTCTCATCGCCAACGGCTGGATGCAGAACCCGGTCGGTTCCGCCTTCAACCCGCAGACCATGCGCATGGAGGTGGACGACTTCTATGCCGTCATCTTCAATCCCGTCGCGCAGGCCAAGTTCGTCCACACGGTCTCGGCCGGCTATGTCGTCGCCTCCATCTTCGTGCTCGGCGTGTCGGCCTGGTATCTGCTCAAGGGTAGGCACATCGCGCTCGCCAAACGTTCGATGACGGTCGCGGCCTCGTTCGGTCTCGCCGCGTCCCTGTCGGTCGTGGTGCTGGGCGACGAGAGCGGCTACCTTTCCACCGAGCACCAGAAGATGAAGCTCGCGGCGATCGAGGCGATGTGGCACACCGAACCCGCGCCCGCCGCATTCACCGTCATCGGCATGCCCGATCAGGCCAAGCGCAAGACGCATTACGCCGTCCGAGTGCCGTGGGTGATGGGCCTGATCGGCACCCGCTCGCTCACCGCCGAAATCCCCGGCATCCACGAACTGGTTGAACTAGCCGAGACCCGCATCCGGCAGGGTATCATCGCCTTCGACGCGCTCCAGTCGATCCGTGCGGCCAACAGCGCCGCCGCCATCCCCGACGACGTCGCCACCCGCTTTGAGGATACCGGACGCTATCTCGGTTATGCGCTCCTGTTGCGTCCCTATCTGGACGATCCGCGCCAGGCGACCGACGAGCAGATCACTCAGGCCGCATGGGACACCGTCCCGCATGTACCGGTCCTGTTCTGGGCCTTCCGGGTCATGGTCGGCCTCGGCATGTTCTTCATCGTCCTCACTGCCACCTTCTTCTACCTGTCGGCCCGCCACCAGCTTGACCGCTATCCGTGGTTGCTCAAGCTCGCGGTGTTTTCGATCCCGCTGCCGTGGATCGCGGCTGAAGCAGGCTGGATCGTCGCCGAGGTCGGTCGCCAGCCATGGGTGATCGAGGGTGTGCTGCCCACCGCCGCCGCCGTTTCCGATCTTGGAGCGACCACCGTGCTGTTCACCATCGCCGGCTTCGCGGCCATCTATACGGTGCTGTTCATCATCGAGGTAACGTTGATGCTCGCTGCGATCAGGAAAGGCCCGGACGAAGACCATGAACCCGAACAGAAGCTTCTCCCCGAAGCGCTCGAACCCGCGGAGTAGGCCCTCATGATTCTGCACGAACTCATCGATTACCAGACCCTGCGTCTGATCTGGTGGCTGCTGCTCGGCATTCTCATTATCGGCTTCGCGGTGATGGACGGCTTCGACCTCGGCACCCAAACCCTGCTGCCCTTCGTGGCGGAATCCGACCTCGAGCGCCGCGTCGTCATCAATGCGGTCGGACCGATCTGGGAAGGCAACCAGGTGTGGCTCATCCTCGGCGCGGGCGCGATCTTCGCCGCATGGCCGCCGCTCTATGCCGTGTCGTTCTCCAGCTTCTACCTCGCCATGTTCGCCATCATCGCCGCACTCATCCTGCGCCCAGTCGGCTTCAAGTACCGCTCCAAACGCGAAAGCCCGCGCTGGCGCGCCAGCTGGGACTGGGCCCTGTTCATCGGTGGCGTCGTGCCAACGCTGATCTTCGGTGTCGCGGTCGGCAATGTGCTACAGGGCGTTCCCTTCCGTCTCGGCCCTGATTTGCGCATCTTCTACGACGGCTCGACCCTGTTGGAGCTGCTCAATCCCTTCGCGCTCCTGTGCGGGCTCCTGTCAGTGACGATGTTGGTCATGCATGGCGCGTCATGGCTAGTGCTAAAGACCAGCGGCCCGGTCGCCGACCGCGCCCGACGCTTCGGCACGCTCGCGGCGACGGCCACCGTCGTCCTGTTTGCGCTTGGCGGCCTGTGGGTTGCGGTTGGCATCGAAGGCTACCGCTTCGTCTCCGACATCGTCACCGACGGGCCATCCAACCCGCTCGCAAAGACCGCCGAACAGGGCGCCGGCTTCTGGTTCGCCAACTACGCCGCCCAACCATGGACGCTCGCGGCGCCCGCGCTCGGCTTTGCAGGTTCACTTCTGGCGCTGCGGTTCCTCGCCCTGCGCCGTGAGGTGCTGACGCTTCTGTCGAGCGGGCTGTCGGTTCTCGGCATCATCGCCACCGTCGGGCTGGCGATGTTCCCGTTTATCCTACCGTCGTCGATCGACCCGAATTCCAGCCTGACCGTCTGGGACGCCTCATCGAGCCACTTGACGCTATTCATCATGCTGGTTTCGACGGGGATCTTCCTGCCCATCATCGCGCTCTACACCACGTGGGTCTACCGCGTTCTATGGGGCAAGGTGGACGAGAAAGAAATCAGCGATGGCTCCGGCCACGCTTATTAGCCAATCCTGCACAAGTGGAAACCGGTTCTGCGTCCGCAATAGCATAGAAATTTTTGAAACCGCCGCATTGGGTCAAAAATCAGGAACCTGTTTCCGGCTCAATGCGGTTAGAAAGGACAAGCTTCATGTGGTACTTCGCCTGGCTACTTGGCCTGCCGCTCGCCGCCGCCTTCGCCGTCCTTAACGCTATGTGGTACGAACTGGTGGAAGACGATGAGAAAAAGGATGCGTCGTCTTGAGTAACGATCTCAGTCGGAGTCGTTCAAATCCGGCCGGCCGCTGCAAGCGAACATGCACTCTATTAGAAACCTATAAGATCTGAGCAAGCGGTATAATGATCGCCAGCATGATCGGCTGGTGCAGCAGGTAAATCATCAGGCTGCGCTTCCCCATCCAGACGAGTGCATCCCCTGAATGGCCAGCCGGCAAGAAGCGGTCGAGTGCGCTTTCTTTTCTCCTATCGACCAACATTTTCGTTCCGGCCATCCCTATGAGGGTAATGCCAACCCACGGGAAGATCGGTACGAAATCGTTACTCGGCGGCACGCTCTGCGCAAATCCGATCCAGGCGAGCCAGCGTGTGTCGAAGAGTTCCGACTGCCAAAAAGAAGGGACAAGTACCATGGCAAGGCCACCGGCAAGACTTAACCACCAAGGTGTACGCAGGAAGAAAGAGCCCACCAATGTCGCGACGGCGATAGCATGCAGGATGCCGAAGTAAATGAACGTTGCCGGAAAAACATTCCATGTCACCAGTGTAATGGCCGCAGCCGCGATGCTGATCTTTGCAAGACGGCGCAGATAAGCGCCCGCTCGGAACGGAGCGCGGGAGGATAAGACAAGGCCGACCCCGACCAGCATCATGAAGCTTCCGGCAAGCACGCGCCCAAAGCCGAGCCAGAGTGGATGGTATGCGATACCTGAAATGAAACCAGTAAATTCGAGGTCCCACACAAAATGGAACAGCACTACGCCGGCAATTGCCAGACCGCGCCACGCATCGACCATGTAAACACGGGCTATTGTCTCGATATCGCTTCTCCTCTCCGCAAAAACATTTTGTAAAAGCTCATCCCGCTAGAGGGTCAAGATGTCGCTGCTGCAGCGCATTGACCCTCTAGCGGGATGAGCTTGTATACGCGGGCATGGAATTCGAGATCTCAAATATCGGCGTGGTGGCGGCGATCGCTGCCGGTGCCATTTCCTTCCTGTCACCCTGCGTGCTTCCGCTGGTGCCGGGCTATGTGTCGTTTATAGCCGGCAACTCCACCCGGGCTGAACGCAGCGATCCGGACAACAAAATGTCCGTCGCCTGGCTGAGTATATGTTTCATCCTTGGCTTCTCGACGGTGTTCGTCATACTGGGAGCTGGAGCCACCGCCCTTGGCCAGTCGCTTCGCGCCTACAGTTACGAAGCCGGCATCATCGGCGGTGTCATTGTCATAATCTTCGGCCTTTTCACCACCGGGCTTCTGCGGCTGCCCATGCTGCAAAGGGACGTCCGCTACCATGGCAGCCTGTTCACCGGCGGGCCGACGGGCGCATACTTGCTTGGTCTGGCATTCGCGTTCGGCTGGACGCCTTGCATCGGCCCGATTCTCGGGGCAATCCTGACAGTCAGCGCTGTGTCGGCGACGGCACTGGATGGCGTCGCGCTCTTGGCGCTCTACTCCCTTGGCCTGGGAATACCCTTCTTTCTGGCCGCGCTTTTCACAGATCGACTGATTGCATTCCTTCCCAGCCTACGTAAGACCGGGCGAGCGCTGCAGGTGACCGCCGGCGTCATCATGATCATCATGGGTCTCGCCATGGTGAGCGGCTACATGACCTGGTTCGCGTTCTGGCTGCTGGAGAAATTTCCGGTTTTCGGGTCGATCGGCTAAGACCAGCCAATCGCGTGAAACCTTAGGGATCATATCGTATCGGCTCGACGAAGGGCGCCGCGGGGATCGACCTGAACGGTCACATGATCGATCGCGTAGCGCTCCTTCAGCCAGGCCCTGATTGCGGGAGGCAACTGAAGCGGATCGCCCCCCGGTGCCGGCGTGACATGAACCGTGGCGACGACGGTGTCGTCCGTCAGCGTCCACGCATGAAAATGACCCGCTTCCTCAACCTGGGGTAACTCGCTGAGTTCCCGTTCAACGTCGCTGGCATCCAGCCCGCGCGGCACCGCCTGCAGTAGTACCCGGATCGAGTCGCTCACCAGTGTCCAGGCCGAACGGACCACCAGAAGCGCTACCAGAACCGAAAGGATCGGATCGAGCACCGTCCAATCCGTCAGCATGATGCCGACGGCGGCAGCGATGGCCCCAACCGATCCCAGAAGATCGCCGACGACATGAAGCAACGCTCCGCGAAGGTTGCTGTCACCCTGGGAACCTCGCATGAGGATCCAGGCTCCCGCCATATTGACCAGCAGCCCCACCGTCGCGACGGTGAGCATCGGACCCGCCAGAACCTCGACCGGCTGTTTGATGCGACCGACAGCTTCCCACGCGATCCAGGCAACCAGAAGAAGCAGGGTCGCCCCGTTTGCCAGCGCGGCAAGGACGCGCACGCGATGGAACCCGTAGGTCCGGGTGTTGTCCGCAGGCCGGCGAGCCACGCGATAGGCGATCAGCGCAAGAAGTAGTGCTGCCGCGTCCGACACCATGTGACCGGAGTCCGCGATCAGCGCGAGCGAACCGGAGAGCCAGCCGCCGATTGCCTGCACAGCGGCGTAACCGGCAGTGAAGATGAAGACGAGCCGAATACGCCGCTCATTGCCGGCGGTCACAGACGTTCTGTGGTCATGCCCGTAATCATGTCCATGAGTTTGCGAGTTCATGTTTCCATCTTCGCCATGTTTCCGCTCCCGTCACAAACCCTTTTTAATTTTTCTTAACCCCACATGGCTCTGGACCATGTGTTGCGAAGAGTGAACGAACAGGTCAGCCCTGTCGGAGTCGGGACGCGTCCCCTCAGCCCGCCAGAAACGGCACAGAGACGCCAAATACGTTCGCGAGCAACGTAAAATTCAGTCCGAGAACGATCGTGGCCCCGATGAACGCAAGGCACCGTACGGCCGGCCGCATTGCGTATTCGCCCATGACGTCCCGTCGAGAGGTGAATATGATCAGGGCTATCATCGGCACTGGCAGGGCGATCGACAACACGACTTGGCTCATCACCAACGCTTGGGTCGGATTGACGCCCATCGCGACGACCACGAAGGCCGGCGCCATGGTAACGAGGCGCCGCAGCCATATCGGGATATGGAAATGCAGAAAGCCCTGCATGATCGTTTGCCCCGCCATGGTGCCCACCACAGAACTCGAAACCCCCGAGGTAATCAGGGAAACGAGGAACACGGAGGCAGCCGCGGCTCCAAGCAACGGCGTCAGCATATGATAGGCGGTTTCGATTTCGGCCACGTCACTGTTGCCCTGATGAAAGGCGCTTGCGGCCATGATGACCATCGCCATGTTGACCATTCCCGCGATGGCCAGAGCGATCACAACCTCGATGTTGGAGTAGCGCAGCACCTTGCGGCGGTCATTTTCATTCCGGATACGGACACGCGACTGGGTCAGGCTCGAATGCAGGTAAATGGCGTGTGGCATTACTGTAGCGCCGATGATGCCGACTGCGATTGTCAGTGCGGCAGCGTCAGGAAGCTGCGGCGTGACCAGTCCAACAGCCGCCTGTCCCCAGTCGACCGGGGCTATCAGCAGTTCGATAAGGTAACAAAGGCCGATGATGGCCACCATCGTGCCGATGATAAGTTCCATCGGCCTGAAACCATGTTTCTCGAAGATCAGGATGCCATACGTCACTATGGCCGTGACCGACATGCCCCAGAATATGGGAAGGTCGAAGAGCAGCGCCAGACCGATGGCGCCACCGAGAAACTCCGCCAGATCCGTCGCCATGGCCGCCACTTCGCTGATCGCCCACATCACCCACACCACTGGTGCCGGGAACCTGTCACGCGACATTTCGGCAAGGTTCTTGCCTGTCACGATGCCGAGGCGGGCGGACAATGCCTGGAAAAGCATGGCGATAAGGTTTGCCAGAAGCACGACCCAGAGCAACTGGTACCCATAGCCCGCGCCGGCCTGGATGTTTGTCGCGAAATTGCCCGGATCGACATAGGCGATCGAGGCGATCACCGCCGGCCCGGCAAAAAGGAGGCGGCTGGTAAAGCCGCGTCGCTCACCGGATAGTACCGCAGCCATCCCGTGGCGCGTGCGCTCTGTATCGTACATGAGGGTATATCCTGATGCGGTTGCAACTGGATTTATAGCCTATGCTATATTATGTGCAATAGGGTAATGATAAGCGCGGCGCATGATCCGGGCGGTCCGTTTGCCAATTCGCGGAAACAATTATACCCTTGGCTAACTTTGAGCCTTGCGCCCATCTCTCCGAGCACGCGAATAACTGGTACAGATGACTAAGCCCAACAACTCACCGCCCCGTCCGGCCCAGCACGCACGCCGCTTCGCACATGTCCGGGAATGTCAGGCAAGCGCGCTTATCGAAGACTACGTCGAGATGATCGGCGACCTGATTGAAATCAATGGAGAGGCGAGAATTGCGGACATCGCCGCGCGAATGGGCGTGGCGCAACCTACCGCAACCAAGGCTGTCGCGAGGCTGAAACGGCAAGGTTTGGCGACGTCGCGTCCCTATCGCGGAATCTTCCTGACCGAGGAAGGCAAGCAGCTTGCCGACCGGGTGCGGTCACGCCATCTCATCGTCGTTCAGTTCCTGGTTGCCCTCGGAGTGCCGGAGGAAACAGCTCAGATTGACGGCGAAGGCATCGAGCATCACGTGTCGGAACACACTCTGGCAGCGTTCGAGAAGTTCCTGGGAATGGCCGAACTTTAGCTTTGCGTCACACCCTCCAGCCAACCGCAAGCCTCCGGGACAGCCTGCCTCAACCTCGCGGGCGAAGGATGCGGATTAACACGCCGTCACGCATCACGGCATGAATGATTGCCGCGCCGATATGAAGGACGAGCATCGCAAGAATCAGATTCGCACCGAAGACGTGAAGCGGCGCGATGGAGAAAGTGATGTAGCTCGCGATGAAGCCGATGGCTGCCTGTCCCAGGAGCACAGCGTAGAAGGCTAGGTGAAGGAGCCGGGCCGCCGCCGATGCACGGCTTTCCCGCCTCAGGACCGGCACGATCCCATGGGAGCGCCACCGCAGGAACAGCCGCAGCACCATAAGCACCCCGATCGCCATTCCGGACCAGTTGTGCACCGAGTGAAGCAGCAAGTCGGTCGGGTCCGGCTGAAGTCCGGCATGCACGGCGTCGTGCGTCCGCCCGATGCTGCCGCCCGTCTGGTACTGGACGAGCACGAGGGTAGCAACGAGCCAGTGCAGGACAATCTGAATGAGCGAGTAGCCGGGTTTCATGGTCAGGTTCTCGCGAAAACGCGTTGAAATCGAATTAACGGTCAGCCGATCGCATATTCGGCGCCGGGTTCCAGCCGAAAAGACGATCGATCGCGCGGTTGCAGGTCTCAAGCGGGGCGCGTGAAAGTGCCCCGCTTGATGCTTCAGGCCGAGACCGCGAACTCGGTCATCATCCCGGTCTCCAGATGCGGCATGTGATGGCAGTGCAGCATCCAGCGCGCTGCCTCACCGGCGTCGAGCGCGACCGTCACCATGGACATCGGCGGCACATAGATAGTGTCGCGCCTCGCGCCCAAGATGCGCTGGCCGTTCACGCCGACGACTTGGAACGTGTGGCCGTGCAGGTGCATGGGATGGCCCATCATCGACATGTTGTGGAACATGATCTCGACCCGCTCGCCCGAGCGGGCGGCGACGGGATTGTGCTCGCCCCAGACCCTGCCGTCGATGGTCCAGCGATAGGGCTGCATCGTGCCGCCCAGCATGACCATGGGGCTGCGCTGCGTCTCGCGTTCCGGCAGCGGCACCAGCGCGACGAGACGCGTTTCCTGCGACAGGTCGGTGTCGAAGGCGGGGGCCTCTTCATCGGCCAGCGCGGACAGCCGGGGAACCGCCGCCCCCGGGGCGGCAAGGACGAGGCCTGTCCTCTCCCGCGCGCCTTCGCGCAGCGCGAGGATTGGCCAGGCGCCCGTACTGTCGAGATCGAGCTCGAGATCGAGCCTCTGCCCCATCGCGATGCCGAACCGCGAGCCGGTCAGGGGCTGGACGCCTTGGCCGTCGACCGCGACCAGCCGCGCCTCGACCTGCCCGGTGTCGATCCAGAACACCGTGGCCGCGGCCGCGTTCACGATGCGCAGCCGCACGCGGCCATTGCGCTCGACGCGGATGACGTCGGGATCGGAAAGCGTCCGGTCATTTGTCAGATAGGCGTCCCAGTCATAATCGTTCAGGTCCATCTCCATGCCGGCCATGCCCGCCATTCCGTTCATGGCCATGCCGCTATCGCCCTGCATTCCTTGCATCATCTCATGGTTCATGCCGCCGTGATCCATGTCGCTCTGGCCGGAAGGCGGATGACCTTGGGTGATTTCCTCCATGACTTCGGCCGGCGACTTGAAGGCGAAATCGTGCAGGAACATCACCACCTCCTGCCGGTCGGCGCTGGCGTCCGCCTCGCTGCGGACGATGAGCGGTGCGGCCAGAAGGCGCATTTCGTGCAAGGGGATGTGGGCGTGCATCCAGTAGGTGCCGGGAATGGTGGCAAAATCGTAACCCCGGGCCTCGCCGGGCGTCAGCTTGGGCATGGGCATATCCGGAACGCCGTCCTGTTCGTTGGGCGGGATCTGTCCGTGCCAGTGGATCAGCGTGGCCTCCGGCAGCTCGTTGGTAAGGTCGACGCGGAAGCGCTGGCCGGGGTGGAGCACGAGACCCTGTCCCGATGGCCCCTCAAGGCCCCATACGGTCGCCGCGCGTCCGTCGATATCGAGAACGCGGGACGCGGCCCGTAGGCGGGTGGCCGGCGCTTGCGCGAAGCCCGGCCGGGTGAAGGAAGTTGCCGCAAGTGCAGCGGCGCTCGCGGCGAGAAAGCCGCGTCTGGACATCATGGTCATGATCGTCTCCAAGGGGAAGCCGTCCGGCTCCCCGTCTCTGAATTGAAAATTGGTCCGTTCGGGGTGTCGCCATTCCGGTCGGTGAAAGATTCAGAGGAGACGCGGCTTGGGAGGTCGTTCCGTCAGCATCGGCTCGATGCCTTGCAACAAGCGCAGGGCTCGCGGCGCTGGAACCGATCGGGTCACGCGATGTGTATCGCCCTCGCCGGTGATGCCATGGAAGACCTGCAAGCCGGCGCAGACCCATGCGCAGGCGGCGGCATCGCGGGCGCAATCGGTCTGCCCGGCGCATGCATGCGCCTCCTCCATGCCGTCGGGTTCACTCGTCATGCCCGTCATGTGGGCCGCCGGCATGTTGGCCATCGGCGCCTGATAGGCGCGCGCCAACGTCGGGGCGATCCCGATCGTCAGGACGGTAATGAGCACGAGTATCAGGCGCATGATCGGCAAAAGATTACGCTATTGGACCAGGATGTCGATGCGACATGATCTGCCGGTTCGGGATGATCGCTGCCCTGAGCCGGAAATGACTGCCCTCACTGATCGAGGCGCTCATTGATCCGCTCCATGATCTGGATTTCGGAACGCTGAGCCTCGACGATCTCATCACAGAGCGCGACAAGTTCAGCATCGCGCAGATCAGCTTCACGGCACATCAGGATAGCGCCGGAATGATGCGGGATCATCGACGCGATGAACTGGCGGTCGTCGATCAGCGCCTGGGCGCGGGTTGCGCCGAAGGATACGACAGTGAGCGCCAGGAACGCGACATGAAGGGCGATGTTGAGCCGCTTGCGGGGGAACATGCCCGGCATGGTCGCCAGCATGAAGATGCCCATCGGTGCCCACATGGTGATGGCCATGTGGAGCATGTTGAGATTGTTGCGGAAATCCCCGAGCCCGTCGATCATCGTGAACATGACGACGTACATGACGATCAGGCCCAGCGCCATGTTGATCCAGAACATCAGATAGGGACGTCCGCCGGAGCCGTGGCCATGGTGACCGGAATGAGAGGACTGCGCCATATCGGTACTCCTTTCCTCAGTGGCCGAGGCCGACGCCGACCGGCTTGAGCAGCATCCAGACGGCCATGCCGACCATCATCAGGTTTTCCGTCAGCGACACGAAGCCCAGCGGCACGTTGCTGTCGCCGCCGACGCAGGCGCATTTGAGTTCGCGCTTGTCGATGTAAACCGCCTTGAAGACCGAGCCCGCGCCGATCACGCCGATGAAGAGCGCGACGGGAATGGACAACCACACCAACGCCCCGGCGATCATGAGAATGCCGGCGAGCGCCTCGGCGAACGGATAGATATATGAGTATCGCACCCAGCGCTGCGCCAGGAGGTCGTAGTTGAGGAACATAGTGGCGAAGCCTTCCACATCCTTGAGCTTTTGCAGAGCGAGGAGACACATGGAGATGGCGATGAACCACTCAGCCGCCTCGACGGTAATCAGGCTGCCGAGCGCCGCCCAACTCGCGGCGAGCGCCATGAGCGCCGCCATCGAGAACAACGCGGCCACCGGCGTATAGGTCGTTGCGTCCTTGTCCCTCACCTCCTTGCCGAAGAAGGCGAGAAGATTGTCATAGCCGCCGATCCGCTTCCCATCGATGAAGGTCTGCGGCGTCGTCTCGACGCCGTGCTCTGCCTTGAAGGCGTCGATCTCGGCGCGCGAGGTCAGTTCGTGATCCTCGACCTCGTAGCCTTCGCGCCTGAGCAGATCGAGCGATTTCAGACCCCATGGACAGGTGTGCTCCGCCGTCACCATCCGGTGGAGTTCGGCGTGTTTTCCAGATGCCATTCTCCGTTCCTTCGATATTCGGCACCTTTTGCCCTGACGCGCTCTTGCGTAGATGCAATCCTGCCGCCATGGATAAACCGCAAAGCCGGCCTGGGAGTTCCATATGCGATCGGTCCCGGCGGGCTGATGGCAGCCTCCCCGCCATACAAGGCGCAGAGTGCAGGGCGAGGGAGCAGCCCCTTGGTGCTAAGGTGAACCGGGTTGGGCGCGTGCGGAGCGCGTTCTTTACCGTAGCAGATCGTCTGACCGAAGATCTGGCACTCTCAAGACGATCCGGGCATCCTGGTCGGTCTGCAATCCTGCCACACTGGCATCATCGCAGGCTATGCGGTCGAGGGTCATGTTCCGGCCGGAGACGTGCTGCGCTTGATCGCAGAACGCCCCTCGGCGGCGGGGATCGCCGTGCCGGGCATGCCACTCGGTTCGCCCGGCATGGAGATGGGCCAGCGGCGCGATCCCTACGACGTGATCCTATTCTGCCCGGCTGGTCGCTCGGTCATCGCCCACTACTAGATCAGGATGAAGGCGATGGGAGGGGTCCCGAACGGTCCATCTCACGATGGCCAGCCACAGTTCATGCGGCCGGATCCAGTGCGGGCGCGTGAACAGGACGGTTGCGCTTGAAACGATACAGATCCTTGTCGGTGCTCACGAGCATATCCTTGAACGACATTCCCGACCGACAGCGCTGCTGGCTGATCGTCATCGATAACGCATAGTCGCCAAGTCCGCTCCGTTTCCGGAATTCCTGCATCGTCTCTTCGTTGACACGCCGGCGCAGCGTGTCGAAATTCTTGCCGTCGATACGTGCGACGAACGCGCAGAACTCGTCACCGCCAATGCGGGCGATCAGTGCGTCATCCCCGAGAACGCGCATCAAGGCAGTGGATGCCGTAAGCACGGCCTCGTCTCCCACGCTGTGGCCGTATCGATCATTGATCTGCTTCAGGTAGTCGATATCGGCGAGTATGAATGTGCCCCCCACACCGATAGACTGCGCAAGCTCGAACTGTTCGATAAAGCTGCGCCGGTTGAGCAAGCCCGTCAGCGGATCCGTCATGGCGCGCCGGCTCAGTTCCGCGTTCTTCTGAAGCATTTCCCGATAGGAGCGATTCAGCTGTTCGAATCGAGTGAAAATCAGGAGGCTGATCGGAATCCCGACTGCAAACGGCAGAATCAGCCTCACCGCGATGGTGATCGCGTCAGCTTCAGCACCAACGAGCCAACGGGCCCCCGTCGAGATCGATATCGTCAGGCAGGCCGCAGCCAGTGTCGTAATCGCTGTTCTTCGAACCACATAGCCCGAGGGATACCTCAACGTGCGTCTCTCACCTCTCGATTGATCGTGTTTCGTAACCAAGTATCAAATAGATGGTGCCAATCCAGTTAAGGCAATCGGTAAAATGTCCGCCAAGCCGTACTGAAGAAGTGACGGTCGGGGGGGCACCACGCCGCAGAACACAGTGCCAGGCCCGCTTCCGCTCCATTTTCCTGCTGTGAACGAAAGCATCAACGATGAGCCTTTGATGTAGGAGAAAGCCCGGCGTCCCGTTCGTACCAGCCCTTCGAGCGGTTCACGATCCAGACGACGGACAGCATGACCGGAACCTCGATCAGCACGCCGACGACCGTGGCGAGCGCCGCGCCGGACTGGAAGCCGAGCAGGCTGATCGCGGCGGCGACAGCGAGTTCGAAGAAGTTCGACGCGCCAATCAGTGCCGAGGACCGGCGACGCAATTCGCCCGCCAGCCGGTTGAGCAGATAGGCCAGGCCGGAATTGAAATAGACCTGTATCAGGATCGGCACGGCCAGCAGACCGATGATCGCGGGCTGGATGATGATCTGTTCGCCCTGGAAGCCGAACAGCAGAACCAGCGTCGCTAGCAGTGCAACGAGCGAAGCCGGACCGAGCTTTGCCAGAAGCCCGTCGAGCGCGGCCTGCCCGCCGCTCGCCAGCAGGCGGCGGCGCATAATCTGCGCGATGATGACCTGGATGACGATATAGAGCACGACGGACAGCACAAGCGTGCCCCACGGCACGGTGATCGCCGACAGGCCCAGCAGCAACCCGACGATCGGCGCGAAGGCGACGCAGAGTGGAACGAGAGGCTTGGTGTGAGAGCGAAAATCCCCGCCAACACGCGCCGTTCGACCAATATCGGGACTTTCCGCGCCTATGTAGAGGCCTACCTGCGCAACCATCCGGGCGTGCATCAAGCAATGACCATTATGGTTCGTCAGCTTCCTTCCGGTCCCGAGGGGTTGCCGCTCGAGATCTACTGCTTCACCAACACGACAGCCTGGGGAGCCTACGAAGGCATCCAGGCCGACATATTCGATCATCTCTATGCCATCCTGCCGGAGTTCGACCTGCGCGTATTCCAGAGTCCGAGCGGCCTGGACCTTCAGATACTGTCCTCCTGCCGAAGCAAAGACGAAGATGTGCTGTTCGCCGAGAGCCGGCCGGTCCGACGGAAGAGCCTCTAAAACGCCATTTTCTTTCAGACGATCCATCTCTATCGACGGCATTCTTTGTATGGATGCTGCTGCTTTGTTCTAAATCCGGTTTCATGACATCATGATCCGGTTAGAGTTGAGAGGATGGAGACACGCGTGCCGCGATGGCGATGGTTGATGGCGCAGTTGACACGACGGCTGTGGGTGCGGGCCACGCTAATCGGAGGGTTGGGCGTTCTGGCCGCAATCCTGGCGGCCGTGGTCGAGCGTTATATTCCTTGGGACATGCCTGCAAGCATCAGCGCCGACGCCGTGGACAGCCTTCTGACCATCATCGCGTCGAGCATGCTCGCCGTGACCACCTTCTCCCTCAGTGTCATGGTCTCCGCATACGGCTCCGCAACCAGCAACGTCACACCGCGTGCCACGAAGCTGCTGGTCGAAGACCGATTGACGCAGACAGTCCTGTCTACATTCATCGGCTCGTTTTTGTTCGGCATCGTAGGGCTGATCGTCCTCAAGACCGGAGCCTATGGCGAACGGGGACGCGTGGTCCTGTTCATCGTCACGATCGCCGTCATCGCACTGGTCGTCATTTCACTATTGCGCTGGATCGATCATCTCACCCGGCTCGGGCGCGTCGGCGAAACGACCGACCGGGTCGAGGAAGCGACGCGTCAGGCGATAGAGGCGCGACTAGATGAACCTTATCTCGGCGGCGCGCCGTTGCATGATCGCGACAGCGCCGTTCCCCCCGGAGCCGTCATGATAAGTGCCTACACGATCGGCTATATACAGCACGTCGATATGTCCGCGCTTTCGGGATTCTGCGACGCGTACGATACCACTGTATTCGTTAACGCAGTTCCCGGCACCTTTGTATATCCGCATACGCCACTCGTATGGATAGGTGGAACAAAGGACACCAAAGATACAGAGGCGATCCGTGAGAAGATAAGCGCGGCTTTCTCGATTGGCGACGAGCGCTCGTTCGACCAGGACCCCCGATTCGGCCTCGCCGTTATGAGCGAAATCGGCTCGCGGGCGCTCTCTCCCGCAACCAACGATCCGGGGACTGCTATCGATGTAATAGGCCGAACGACGCGGCTGCTGAGTATCTGGGCGCGGGGTTGCGACCAGGATGCGCCGGAGGAGCAGAAATATCCGCGTGTCCATGTGCCACCTCTCACGACGGCCGATCTGTTCGAGGACGCCTTCATGCTGATGGCGCGCGATGGCGCGGGCCTGATCGAAGTGCAATTGCGTATCCAGAAAGCTCTGATGGCACTTGCCCGCATGGATAACGATGCCGTCAGGACGGCCGCCCTGCGCCAGTCGCGCATGGCGCTCGATCGTGCGGAGGTGGTTATGGCGCTGGAGGCGGACAAGATGCGCCTGCGCGAGTTGGTTGGAGCAGATTTGGGTTCGGCAGCCGAATGATCCGGAGTCAGAGTGACAAGCACCGTCCGATAGCGGGATGTACGACACCCGAGACCGAGAGCAAGCTGCTTCTCGTGTTTTTCCGCTGCTTCACCAAATAGACCGATCCAGCGACATACCTATGTTTGTGCAACTGACCGTCCGATTATGATCGACTGACCGCATCGACCGGGCTCCATCGTCGCGGTCGAACATGTCGGGACGCTCGCCTATGTTGCCGGAACGGGCAAGCACTGGATTACTCGCCAACGCGCAATCAGCGCCGGGTTGGTCGTCCTTTCCGGGGCGGTCCTGGCGGCATGGTATCAATTCAACGCCGCCAGCACATAGCGCAGCGCCCGCATGTCGAAAGGAAGTCCGTCCGCGGGCCAGCGCACAGGACGTTCCCAGAGTGGCTCGTTCGTTCCGTCCATCGCCAATTTTCTTCCTCCTCAAGAGTGGCGATACGGCGTCCGCAGGTGCCTCCTTTCAAACTCGGTTAGGGTGTTGCCGCACCTTTGCACTCCTTGATAGCCTTCATGATTGAGTAGACTCCCATTTTTTGACTGAGCTACTCTCAGTCAGATTTCTGGTATCTCACTAATTGGCTGAGTGAGGATCGAGGTTTCCGACCCGCCGGACCTCCATGGTCCGGCAGTCCCAGCCGGGAACCAGGTCGGCCGCCGCCTGACGTGCCAGCACGTTGGCGTTCCGGTTGGCAAGCGCATCGATATAGGCGACATGGCAGGTATTGCCCGGCTCGATCCTGGTGACGACAAGCACCTGCGTATCGGGAATGAAGCCTTCTGATCGATCGAGATGGTAGCGCAATATGCTGGCCACAGGCTGTTCGCCGAGATCGGGATGATCGGCGATCAGCCATTCGAGCTTTTCGCCGATGGTGTTGAAACCTGGCATCGTCTGGCTCGCCGCCATCTCGTCGCGGGCATCGAACCCATAGGACACGAACATCCGCAGGTCGCTATCCGCGATCAGAAGCGGGTAGCCCTTATAGCCGGGACAGGCCAGTTCTGAGCTGTAGCCCGGGTCGGTCGCGAGCATAACGCAGTTGGAGGAATCGGTGTCGGTATAGGCGCTGCGCCATTCCTGTGCATTTGCCAGGCTGAGAGTCGCCATGCCCATGACGATACCAGGAAGGATAGCCTTGTTCATTGTCGGACTCCTGCCTTGCCCGCATCAGGGGCGGCGATCGACGCAAGCGCGGTGAGAATGAGGGCGATAAGATCAGCCTGCCGATGGGTTCCGGTCTTTTCAAACACATTGCCCAGATGGAAAGCCACGGTGGTCGACGATATCGAGAGATCGGCGGCGATCTCGCTGGTTCGCCGTCCATGCGCCAGCGCGCAAGCAACATCTGCTTCGGTCAGGGTCAATCCGAACAGTTCGGAAAGGATCGTGCCGGAAACCTTTGGCCGGCGCGACGGGTCGGAGATGAAGATGACCGCCTGCGGCGCGCCGGCGTCCCGATCGTGCGCATGCGGAAGCGCGCAAACCGTCAGCAACAGATCGCGCTCGCCTGACGATGGCACGCACAGGCTGGCGAGATGGTCTTGGCCTTCGCTCGCCGCGGAGCATGCGGCCTCGATGATCGCGGCAAGCTCGCCGCTCAACCGCGACGACGCCGCGCACACCGTTTCGCCGATCATGAGCCCGCCACCGGCCTCGTGGATGTCGCGGGCAACGCGGTTGGCAAACACCACGCGCGATCCTGAGACCAGAACCACCCCGAATGAAAGCATGTCGAGGATACGCTCCATGCCGGCGCTCTTGCCGGAGGGTGATGCCGAAAGCGCATCCCGGAGCGTCGCCACATCCTCCTCGACCTTCCGGCCGATCCGCTCGATCTGGCCCAGGCGAGCCCCGATGGTTGCCAGCATGAGGTCGAAATCGATCGGCTTGACCAGATAATCGTCGGCACCCGCGCGCTTGCCGTTGATAATGTGGTCGCGTCCGCCCAGCGCCGTAAGGAAAACCAGGGGAACGTCCGCCAGATCGGGCCGCGTGTCGCGCATGGTTTCGAGAAAGCCGAAACCGTCGAGGCGTGGCATCGAGATGTCGCACAGAATGAGATCGGGCCTTCGTGCATTAAGCAGCGTGAGTGCCTCCCGGCCATCGGCGGCTCCCAGCGCGTTGTACCCCGCGATCACCAGTTCATCGATGATGTCCTGCCGCAGGCGGCGTTCATCCTCGACGCAGAGAATTGTTTTCGCCGTCCCGCCTCCCGACATCGCCCGATGCGCCTCCCTCCGATGATAGCAGACCCATCCATTCAGGACCGGTCCGCATGTGGATGTTGCCATGTCGATCCTACCTCAAAGCAATGGGGATCGCCCCCTGTAAACGAAGGGGGACGCTGGGTGCGCGTCCGGTTAGATTTACCGGGATTTGAATCGGCAAGCCGGAGTTGCTGGACCATGTGGGACTTTTCCGTCGGACGTGCGCTAAGCCTCATGTTCCAGACATTACCCTTCGTACTGCTCCGCATGGCCGTCTATTTCGGGGCGGCTCTCGCCTATGTGCTTGTGACAGGCGCCGGCGCCGGCATCGGCTGGGGCATCGGCGGTTTCGGCGACAGCGGTTTTCAGGCGAACGCGACGATATGGGGCGGCGTGATCGGCTTCGGCCTCGTCGGCACCGTGATGTATCTGGCGCGGGAATATGTCCTTTACATCGTCAAGGCCGGACATATCGCGGTGCTGGTCAAGCTGCTCGACGGCGAACAGATGCCAGAGGGGCGCTCGCAAATCGCCTATGCCCGCCAGGAGGTGACGAAACGCTTCGCACAGGCAAGCGTGCTGTTCGGGGTCGATCAACTGGTCAAGGGTGTGCTGCGCGCCATAACCGGGCTGGTGCGCGGCATCATGAGCATCCTGCCGATCCCCGGCGCGAAACAGTTCGTGTCGATCGTTCACGCCTTCCTGCGCATCGCCGTCGGCTTCATCGACGAGGTCATCCTCGCCTACGCTATACGCACGAAATCCGACAACGCATGGGCATCGGCCCAGACCGGCCTCGTCCTCTACGCCCAGAACTACAAGCCGATGCTGAAAAACGCGGCGTGGCTGGCGCTCATCGTCTACGGGCTGTCGTTCGTCGTCTTTCTGGTGATGCTCGCGCCGGCCGCACTCGCGGTCTATCTGATCCCAGGAGCGTGGTCGGCCGGCGGCATCGTCTTTGCGCTGATTTTCGCATGGGCGGTCAAGGCGGCGCTGCTCGAGCCGTTCGCGATCACCTGCATGATGGAGGTTTATTTCCGCACCATCGCCGGACAGGCTCCCGATCCGGCCTGGGAAGCCAAGCTCGACAGCCTCTCGGCAAAGTTCACCAGGCTCAAGGAAAAGGCGCGGACCTATCAGCCGCCTCAGGCCACGCCGGGGGCGTCAGCGGGATCCAGCGCCGGATGAGGGAGTGTACGATGCTCAACAGGCTTCTGGTTTTCGTCGGGCTGTCGCTTGCCGCTCTGGCCGGCCTGTCCGGTTTGGCGCATGCGCAGCAGGCGGCGAGTGGCGAAGCCCTCGTCATCCTTGGCGGGAGCACCCATACCTTGCAGGTTTTCGAGTGCAGGCGCGACTATCCTTCACCGACCGAGCCTGATCGAACGATCTCGCTCGCACTCAGCGCCGCACCGGCGGGAACGCCCGACGATCTGCTGGAGCCGTTGCGAAACAATGATGATGGTGGAGGCGGCGACGTGCTGGCAGCCATGGAAGCGGTGCTTGCCAGGGGCGCCGTGCTGAGCCTCGCACATCATGCGGACGGAGGGGATGTGGTGACTTTCTTTCCGTCGCAGGACATGGAGAATACCGTCGCGATTCTCTCCGAGGACGGCTTCCTGGAGATGACGGACGAAGGCATCTCTGGCACGACGGCAGCGAGCACGATGGACGGTGCGCCTCTGGGTGATTTCGTCCTTTCGGCCGCTTGTCCCTGATCATTCCCGCTGCCGATCTAATCTGGTGCGGCGAGACAGGCGTCCTCGGCGGCGTGGACATGATGCCAAGGGTCTGGTTTTCTGAGCGCGCATTTCGTTCAGAAGAACCGGGGCCTGGATGCTGAAGATCAAATCAACCACCGCGGCGGGAGTATTCGCAAGGATGCGGGAACAGGCAACAATGCTGCCGCTATCGGCGCTCGCCATTGTGATGTCGGTGTTCCTGGCTCCGCCGCCCGCACATGCGCATGAGGACACGCTTCCGGCTCCCGAGGGTGAGATCATCCTCACCATCACCGGCCAGATTGCGCAGACCAATCTGGACGCCAGCGCCGTGTTCGATGAGGCGATGCTCGCGAAACTCCCGTCTGCTGTTCTCGAAACCACCACGGCCGTGACCGATGGTCTCAGGCAGTTCGACGGCTTCTTGATGCGGGATCTGCTTGCACTTGTCGGCGCCCAAGGCGAAACGGTGACCGCAACCGCGCTCAACGACTATGTCATTGACATTCCCGTCGAGGATTTCGAGCGCTTCGACGTACTCGTTGCCACGCATATGGACGGACAGCGTTTATTGTCGCGCGATATGGGGCCGCTCTGGATCGTTTATCCGCGCGAGGATCATGCGGATTTGCAGGATATCCGCTACGACTACCGCTGGGTCTGGCAGCTTGTCCGGCTGGACGTCGAATGATCCGGCGCAACGAAGTTCTCGCCTATGTCATAGCCGGAATCGCCATTTTTGCCTTTGTGGTTCTTCTGGTCTTCGCCTTGTTCCGGCTGGCCGGCACGGAAGCCGAGATGCGCGAGAACGAACGCGACAACATGCTGTGGGCGCTGTCGCAGGCTCATGCGGCCGTGCTTCTGCTTGACGCCGAAATTGCCCGACAGGCGGGAATGCCACAGAGCATGGCGGACGTGGAAAGGCGCTACAATGTCGTACTCAGCCGCTTGGCCCTGCTCAACCGGGGACCGCAGGCGCGCTATATCAGCGATTTGGGGCTCAGCGACAATCTGGCCGCGGCCGACCGTGCGATACGGTCGATCGAGGACGATATTCTCGGCCTCTCCTATGGTGACGTCGAGGTGGCGGCGGCGATCCATGACGCCCTCAAGCCCTTGATCGGAGACCTCGGACTGGCGGGAAACCGCTCCATGGTCCGGCAGTGGGATGCGACCGGCGCCCGCCTCGACAGGCAGCACGAGTCTATCGCCCAGGTCATCGTTTCGATCGTGGCGATCATCATTCTGGGAACCGTCCTGTCCGTCATCATGCTGCGCACCATGGCGCAGCGCCAGCGCCTCATGCGTTCGTTCGTCCGTGAGCAGGAGATCGCGGAAGCCTATCGCAACTTCGTTGCACTGGCCTCCCATCAGTTTCGCACACCGCTCGCTGTGATCGACTCCTCGATGCAGCGGCTGTTGCGCAGCGGCAGGGGGATGAAGCCTGAGGAGATCGAGGAACGGGCCAGGCACATCAGGGGCGAAGTGCGCGGGCTCAACGAATTGATCGGCGCGACACTCGATGTCGTCAAGCTCGACGCCGGACAGGTCAGCGCCGATCCCGCCAGATGCGACATCGCGATGCTCGTGGATCGTGTCCGCACGCGCCAGCTCGAAGCGACGCCCGGCCGCACCATAACCGTCCGCGTTGGGCGTGAAGTGCCGCCGGCAATCGAAACCGACCCGCTGCTGGCCGAGCAGGTTCTGGGCAATCTCGTCTCCAACGCCGTCAAGTATTCCCCTCCGACCGAACCTGTTTTTATCCGTGTGACGGCCGAGAACAGGCAGATATGCTTTGCGGTCGAAGACCGTGGCGTCGGCATCCCCCAGGACGAGCAGGAAAAGCTATTCGGACGCTTCTTCCGCGCCAGCACGGCGCAGGACGTTCCCGGAACGGGCGTCGGCCTGTCCATCGCATCCCAGCTCGCGCGCCTCCTTGGCGGGGAGCTGGACTTTATCAGCCGGGCCGGGATCGGCTCGACCTTCACGCTCAGGCTGCCCCATGAGTGGGCAAGTCCGGGCACCGCGCCGCGTGTCGAACGGCTCCCCGCCTGACCATCAGTTGCCGGTCTGCGAATACACGAGCCTCTGCCTCATGGTAATGCCGTCGATGGTCCACATATTGCCGCCGACAAGCAGGCCATCGAGCGATGCGAAAAGTCGGATCGTAAACTCGAATTGCCGCCCATCCTGCGCGGTTCCAATCCCCGTCCCGATGATCCTGATCAGCGAGTTCACGTCGCAATCGAGAACAATGCCCATATCCTCGGTGCTGGTGACCGGAATCCCCCCGACATTGTCGGCACCGATCCAGTCCGGTTCATCGCTACCGATGTGGTGGAAGTCGACCGAGGGGGCGCCATCTGTAAGCATGACTAGCACGTCGTCGATCAGGGCGAACGTCGACTGATAGGTCTCGATATTGGGATTGGGTATGGTCATGCCGCCCGAGGACAGCGCGCTCGGGCCTGCCGTGACCGTATAAACCCCGACCAGATCGTCCAGCTCGGGCTGGTAGGCGCAAAAGGCCAACGGTTCGGGGTCCTGCGCGGCGACGGGCATGGTCAGGAATAGTGCTGCGAGCGCGGTGACCGATCCGATGGCCTTGGTGACTGTGATTTGACGCCGCATTTTCTCCTGCCTTGTTCAATCTTGTGCCGGAACCCGCACCTGTGTTTCGACAGTGCCGGATATCGGCCGGCAAGTGCTCTCGTCGGGGTCGGCATAAAGCTTCTCGGCCCGGCACAGTTCTGCGGAAAATGTCGCTGTTATTTGTCCGATATCGCCGGAAAGATCGTATGCCTCAATATCGATCTGCACATTGCGCCCATCCCACACGGGACCGGACATGCCCTCGGTAAAAAGGGTAATGCCCACGCCTGCCGGGCGAGAATAGTCCGGCTCCACGTTGCCGCTGAACCCTCTCGAATACATCACCTCAATGTTGAGAATTTCCCGGGCGGAAAACCTTGGTTCCCTATAGGCATTGATCGTCAAGGTGCTTATGGACCCGAAGGTTGTGATCTCGGCAGATGCGATGGTTCTTTCGCTATCCTGATTAATGACCGTGAACCACTCGTTCTCTTCTGCGTCGAAATTGAACGCGACCCTGCCAAATTCTTCCGCGCTGACCGGCTGGCAAAAAAGGGCGGCAAGGAGAGCCAGGGCGCCAATTTTTCCAAACATCGAAATCTCCATCCCAAGTCTAATCAGCCCGTAGTCGGCAGGACCACCATGTCGTCGACTAGCACGCAGACGACTTGCGCGCCCCCTTCGTTCGCAGGGGTAGGTCCCGCTGTCGCCGCGAGATCGGATGCGCTGGAACAGAGGCCGAGGCTATCGTGGTCCGAATGCCTACCCGTCAAAGGCCGCGCACCGTTCGGCTCCCATATGCGCGACCTGATTGCGTACGCTGAATTCGACGTCGATGGCGAGCGGGTTGGGACCATCGGGAGGGGTGTCGCCACTGGTATAGACCTTACGGCCCAAGGACCCGAGGATGCGCGCGTTTCCGGTGATCCAGCGTGGCGTAACTGAAGAAAGGGTCAAGACCCCTCCGGCGGCCTCATACCGCTGCGGAAATCCCCCGGCGAGCGGGTTGCTTTCACCCAGGACGAATCCGGCAATCACTTGGTCCGGATAATTCTCGGGTCTTACACCGTCCGGATTACTGACGATCGGATAGGTTCCCGGCACGATCGGCCCCTCGTGATCCATCGCGAAACTGATCGCGCTTGAATTCCGGCCGTCGGACAAGGATATCCTTAAAAGACACGGCGCGGCAAAGCCTGCATCCGGCGAGGCAAAGGGGCTGCCGTGGGGGGAAAGAAAGCCACTCATCCGATCCAGCGTCGCGATGGCCGAGCCAATCGCCTCGCCGCCCGGTTCCGCCTCGCCCGGCGGCTGGCCCGTGCCCTTAACGAGGATATACTCGTGATAGACGGTTGCGATCAGCTCGAAATCCTGCGGTTGGTAGGCCGCCGGATCGCGCGCGACATTGACGACGCGCACAAAGAGTTCCTCGTACGTGGAAAGCTCGTTCAGCGCCTTGCCCCCGATATCGGCGAAATAGACGTTACGACCGGCGCCGGGTTCGTCATAGCGGGTGTCGCCCACGATCAGATGCAGCGCATCGGGGTCATCCGCCTCAAGCCGGATTTCCACTTCGCTCGCACCGCTCTGTTCCTGCTCGATGATGCCGACGACTTTGACAAGGAAAGCCCGCGCGGACACCGGATCGACGCTTCCCTTTATTGTCGTCGTGTACTGGGGCTGTGCCGTGGGGCGGGTGCGAAACTCCACGACGCTCTCATAGTGCTGCTGGTCGTCATGGCGGGCAATGAAGCCGGGATAGATGTCGTACAGACCCTCGGCGTCGATCGTGCGGAGCGCGCCATCGACCATGGCAATAGCGGACGACTGGTCTGCCTGGCTTTCAAGACCACGAAAGAAATCGTGGAGAATGCCGAACCCATCCGGCCGGCTGCCGCCATAGGTATCGGCGACATGGAGCCAGAACGGATAGGCAATATAGTGCTGGTTCCCAGTCCGCCCCCGCAAACGAAATCGATCAAGAGGAGAATCGAGCCAGGGCGATCCCAAGTCTGATATGGTATGGCCCTCGAAGGCCAGTTCGGCCGCCTTTGCCGAGCCTTCAATCACCCAATTGGCCGCATCTCCGAGGGAATGGAGATGGTGACTTCCCGGATAAGCGAATTGTATGGCGTGGAACAGTTCATGCGTGGGGGCGAAGTACCCGCCTTCCATTTCTGCGCCCATGGCGAAATAATACGCGTAATCGAGGTCGATCCGCCGCTGGCTGGGGAAATACAGGCCCACGACCCGTTCGCCTGTGTCAGAGATCAGGCCATCCTCGACAAAGTTGACGGGGTAAGCCTGCCGCACGATCCCCATCGGGTCGATTGCGGGCGCAAGGAAGCCCATGGCCTCGAACCGCTCGCTGGCTTCGGAAAGTTGATGGAGGAAAACCTCGACTCCGGGATCATCAAGGCTGCAACGGCCACGGATGTCCGGGCCACAGAAGGGCTCCCAGTCCGTTGTCGGCCAATTCTGGGCCAGGGTGGGGAATGGAAGTGCGGCGATGATCAGGCCAATCGCCGCACGTCCAATCCAGGAGGCCAAGCCGGTCTTTCGGGTGCGGGCGTTCAACATTGGCCCACTCATTCCCGCCGGATGATTGCTGTATCAACGGAACCGCTGACGGGCTGACAGGTGCTTTCGTCGGGGTTGCCATAAAATTCGGCCGAATAACAGAACTCGGCCGTGAAGGTTCCGGTCAGATGCCCCGCATCTCCCTCCAGATCGACGGTGGAGATGTCGAGCTTCGCGTCGCGGCCGATCCAGTGCGGTCCAATGCCACCCTCGAGATTCCAGACGATATCGAAGCGCATCGCGCGCGTGTAATCTGGCGGGCCGGGCTGGGTGATCGAGCGCGGATATATCCAGGTCAGCGAAAGCCGTTCAAGGGTTGCGGCACCGGGATCGGGGAAGGCGTCGATGTCGATGCTGTCGGTGATCGACCGGCTCGACAACTGCGCTGAAGGGCGGGACTTCCCCCTGACCTCATGGGTGAGGGTGAACCATGTGTGTTCCACACCATCGAAGGTGAACCGCACCTGGCCCAGTTCTTCCGACCATGCAGGCAGGGCGCAAAACCCGGCACCGAGCGCCGATGCGAGGAGAAGGCGGGAGAGTGCATGTTTCATGGGTCGGTTCCTGCCGGTTTCGCTAATCGGAGCCCATCTTGGCCACGGTGACATCGAAGGTCAGATCGACGTCGAGCGTGTCGTCGGGATCGGGATTGCGATGATCGACACTTTCCACGCTGGTCAGAACGCCCGTCACCGTTCCCGAGACTGCCAGCAGTCCGTCGTCCTCGACCGCGCTGGTGACGGTCAGGGCAAGCGCGTTTTTCTCTTCGGAATGCACCAAATATTTCCCGACATAGGCGCGAGAAGGCGTCGTGCCCCTGATGGTGGTTTGGAGTTCGACGAAAGTGTGTCCGTTTCCGGGCAGATCAACGGCTTCAATCTGGAAGTACAGCGCGCCGAGATTTTGCTGTGCTAGTGCATCACCGCGGGCGATGAGCGAGACGAGGATCCAGGTGACATCAAGGCCCCCGTCATAATCAGATTGCTCCGGCCAGATGGTCAGTTCGACCTCCTGCCCCCCGATCGTGCCGGTAACCGTTCCCCCGGATTCCGCCGCGACAGTGGCGGCGGTCAGGGCAAGGGCTGCAAAAGCCGCGGCGATGGTTCTGAACATGATGTTCCCACTTCTGATGTCCTGACGCCCCGGCTCAATCGCCGACCGCGATCATTGCGCGGCCGAGGACGCTCTGGCTGGAAATGTCGAGGAACCGCACTTCATACTTGCCCGGTTCGTTGGGCAGCGTGATTTCCGTTTCCTGCTCGGCGCCGACGCGATGCGCCGAAATCCAGGTGAAGTCCGGCGCATCGGCGCGCGCCAGCGCAACGCGGCGATCGGCATCGTCGGCCTCGATTGTCCAGGAGACGGTTACGGTTTCGCCCGGTGCGGCAGTAGCCGGAACGCTCAGCCCAGCTCCGTCGTCAAGCGGCGCATCGGCAGCGACGACTTCAACGGGGCTGGAGGCCAGCGTCCTGCTGCCCTCGTCGAGCACGTAGCGCACCTCGTAGAGGCCCGGTTCGGCAGGCGCCCGCAACGAGATGCTGTCATTGCTTTCAACGCGTCGGTTGGCAAGATGCGCACCTTCGTCCGCACCGACCGGTACGATGGTCACCCAGTCGCGCGGATTGACGGTCTCGCCCCAGGTTACGGTGAACGTGGTTTCTGCCCTGACAATCGAGGGCGCCGACACGGTCTGCTCGGCCTCGACAACTTCCACCGGGGTTGAGGCAAGCGTCCTGCTGCCCTCGTCGAGCACATAGCGCACCTCGTAGAGGCCCGGCTCGGCAGGCGCCCGCAACGAGATGCTGTCGTTGTTCTCGACGCGCCGGTTGGAGAGGTGCGCGCCTTCGTTCGCCCCGACCGGGACGATGGTGACCCAGTCGCGCGGGTTGACGGTTTTGCCCCACGTCACCGTGAACTCGGTGCCGAAGATCACCGTCGCCGGGGCCGAGACGGTCTGCTCGGCCTCGACAACTTCCACCGGAGTCGAGGCAAGTGTCCTGCTGCCCTCGTCGAGCACATAGCGCACCTCGTAGAGGCCCGGCTCGGCAGGCGCCCGCAACGAGATGCTGTCGTTGTTCTCGACGCGCCGGTTGGAGAGGTGCGCGCCTTCGTTCGCCCCGACCGGGACGATGGTGACCCAGTCGCGCGGGTTGACGGTCTCGCCCCATGTCACCGTGAAGTTGGTGCCAACGGTCGCGGTCGCCGGGGCTGAAACGGTCTGCTCGGCCTCAACGACTTCCACCGGGGTCGAGGCAAGCGTCCTGCTGCCCTCGTCGAGCACATAGCGCACCTCGTAGAGGCCCGGCTCGGCAGGCGCCCGCAACGAGATGCTGTCGTTGTTCTCGACGCGCCGGTTGGAGAGATGCGCGCCTTCGTTCGCCCCGACCGGGACGATGGTGACCCAGTCGCGCGGGTTGACGGTCTCGCCCCAGGTCACCGTGAAGTTGGTGCCAACGGTCGCGGTCGCGGGGGCCGAAACGGTCTGTTCCGGGGCTTCCGGTTCCGCCGCCGGCTCAGGTTCAGGCTCCGGTTCGACCGCCGGTTCGGTTTCGATGACCGCCTGCACTTGCGTCATGGCAGTACGCAGTTCGTCCGCATTCTCGGCCGGCACGAAAATCCCGCCGGTGTTTTCGGCGATGCAGGCAAGCTGCTCGTGTTCCTCGCGCGAAAGGTCGAAGCCTATTACATGCGCGGTAAAAGCGATGCCCTGACGCTCCAGTTGCGCGGCCAGCGCGCATGGATCGGCCTGGCAGGTTTCCACCCCGTCCGAAACCAGAACCACCGTCGCGGGATTGTCCCTGTAGGAGAGGGTTTCCGCGGCCTGCTCGACCGCGGCCGTCAGCGGCGTGCGGCCCCGCGGGGTGATCGAATTGACGGCTTCGAGGAAATTCTCTCTCTCGACCGGGCCGGGCGCGATCATCATCTCGATATCGGTGCAGTCGCCCTCCCGGCGATGTCCGTATGCCAGTAGCCCCAGATTGGTCGACTGCGGCCAGGTCTCGACGAGATCGGCCATCACGTCGCGGGCGATCTCGATCTTGGAAACCCCCTCGATCTGCCCCCACATGGAGTTCGACCCGTCATAGACGATCATCACATCGTCGGCCGCGGATGCGGCGATCGGTGCGAGCCCGAACAGGGCAAACGAGATTGCGGCGATTGTTTTCATGGGCCTGGCTTCCGAAGGTTGGCATTGAGAGGATTTCCGGCATGGCAGGCTACCGCGCGTCGAAACGGGTGTCCCCCTTCGTTTGAAGGGGGCGGGCGGACCATCGACCGCGCAAGGCCGGTCCGGGGTCAGCCCGGAACTGCCTCCTGGGCCTCGCCCATCAGAGGGTCGGGGCCATAGCTGTTGGCGCCGCTGGTTCCCTTGAGAAAGCCAAGCGTCACCAACGCCCAGATGGCGACGACGAGGGTTACCAGGTTGAGAATCCAGCCCAGCGCGTTCGGCATATGGATGGATTGCCCCGCAATGGCTTGATAGCTGCCCGTAATGCCGAGTAGGTCGCATAGCTGCGAGATGAGGCCGGGCGCGATGAAGACGACCATCAGGAGACCGGACTTACCCCGATCATGCAGCCGCTTCACGCCAAGGGCGGCGCCTGGATACAGAAACGCCAACGACAGGATCAGCCCCGCGAGCGCGCCCATCGTCGCATTTGCTGCCGAGATCGGCACCAGGACGGCGAACGAAATGACGATTGCGACCACGAACAGGATCAGGCCCGCAATCCAGAATGGCTTTCGATTGATGCGCCCCTCGAACGAGGTGTAGAGATACTGAAAATCCATGCCTGTCCTCCTATTCGTGGTGCGCACATCGGGATGCTTGCGGGATCGGAAGCCCTCGATGAATCACCAAGCTCCGGCTACGAGCCAACGCTAACCGAACGCGGAATCTGGCGCCCCCTTCGTTTAGAGGGGGAACGGCGATCGCGGTGGAGGGACAAGTCAGAGGGTATCAAGCGACGCGCGTGACTCGATTAGGGCGCTTGCCGCCCGGTTCACGGGGAAGCCATAATCGAGGCGCAACGTCAGCTCCCGACGGTCTTGCTTCCAACAACAAGATCGCCTCGAATGAGGGATCGGGATCGCTCATGCCTCGGCGAACATTTTGACGCTTTGCGCGTAGCGCATACGCTTCACCTGCTTCATGGACAGCAGCTCACCCCCGTCGAGCAACCGGGCGATCTCGGCCGAGACCTGATCGGCAGCGATCACGAGCGCGGCGTCGAGGTGGACATAGCGTTGTGTCACCCCTCTCGGCCCATGCCCGAGCAATCCGGAGATCGTCAGTTCGGTGAAGCCGAGGGATGCCGCGATGCTCGCAAAGGTGTGGCGCAGGACATGTGGCGTCACTTTCTCCAGGCCGGCGCGGGCGCATACCCGGTCGAGGACACGGACGACACCGATGAAATGGCCATCGCCCCAATCGGCCGGGAAGACATAGGGCGACGCGCTGCGCTGCCCCTGAGCCATTAGTTCCATGATCGCCGCATCGCCGGCCGCACGCATCTGCGCGCCGGACTTGGTTTCGGGGAAGGCCACGCAATTGTCGTCAGGCTCGACCCACTCCTTTCGCATCGCCAGCACTTCCATGCGACGGAAGCCCGTCAGCAGCATAACGCGGATGGCTGCAAGCCCGGTCGGATGCTCGCCCTCGCGCTCCATCTGCTTCATGATCTTGCCGAGATGCCGGACTTCGCCGGCGCTGAGACGCCGCTTCAGCTTGTTCGAGGCGATGACCCGCACACCGTTCGCAGGGCTCTGCTCAATGATCCCGAGCCGGCGCGCGTGATTTAGCAGGCTGCGAAGCGTGCTGATCGCACGGCCCGCGACTCCCGCCCCGCCGGAGGTTTGACCGCCACGTCCGGCCCGGCGCACCCGCGCAGACCTTCCGGCGGCGATATCGGCCTGGAGTCTCTCAATATCGGCCAGCCTTAAATGCGCAACGACGCGTGTGCCGATTAACGGCTTGATGTGCTGTTCGATGCGGCTGCGATCGCCGGAGACCGACGATGCCTTGATGGGGCGCCGGTTCCTGCCGAGCAGGCGGCCGGCTTCCGCTTCTTCCAGATACCAGTCGCAGACTTCCGCCACCGTCATCCCTTCACGGGCCGCCCGGCGCTCCTGCGAGGGATCGGCGCCGTCGATGACCGATGCCAGCTTCTTCTTGGCGAGATCGCGCGCGACCTCGACCGTGAGAACGCCATACTGCCCAATCACGAACCGGCGCGTGCGGCGTTCTACGTTCCTGTACTGGATGATGAACGTCTTCGTCCCCGACGGCTTCACCCGCACGCCAAATCCGCGCACTTCGGTATCCCACAAAAACACGTCGCGGTCCGGATTGTGCTCCAGGGCTTCAACGATTCTTTTGGTCAACTTCGGCATCATAAAACTCCTTCAGATCTCGCCTTCCTTTTCCTTTGAGCGGTCGCTACGGAGGAGGCGCGCGGGATCGACCAAATCTGCTTCCCCACGCAGGTGCAGCATGGCCGGGGAAGCAGGGGGGAAGCAGCAGAACGGAAATCCACGGCGTTTCCAGCGTATGGGCGCGGAAAGCGGTGTCAACGTAAGTTATTGAGGTATAGGGGTTTTTCGTAGTTTTGCGCGTTAATACTTGCTGGAGCGAAAACTGCCCGGACGAGTTGCCAAGGTTGGGGTCGTGGGTTCGAATCCCATCGCCCGCTCCAATTTTCCAACAGAAAATCAAGCAGTTAGATGGCCTCCATAGTGAGGCCATTCTGCTTTCTGGATGCTGCGGAACCATGGCGGAACCAGTTGAATCAGAAGAACGCCATCTCGTCAGACCAAGCGTCACTGTCATAAATCGACCTTGCCTCACCGGCGACGGCGCGGGAAACGGCCATCCATGACGCCACCGCCCCGTCGATGCGGTCGGTCGATTTGCCCTTGTGCATGGTGCGGTTGCCGGCGCTGTCGGTATGGATCGCCACATTGTCGAAGCACTAGCGCAGCACTGGATGCCCGCCATGCAGGAACCGGCCTGCAAGAATAACGCGCTCCAACTCATTCAAGGCCGGTGATTGCGTCACCCATCCCTGCCGCAGCGTGGCGACGGGATAGCCGTCATCAGTGAGCGGACCCATGACAGCCTGCGCATAGGCGGCG
Source organism: Aquamicrobium segne (assembly GCF_042656785.1). Lineage (NCBI taxonomy): Bacteria > Pseudomonadati > Pseudomonadota > Alphaproteobacteria > Hyphomicrobiales > Phyllobacteriaceae > Aquamicrobium > Aquamicrobium segne. The sequence goes on along the minus strand of NZ_JBHSLL010000003.1, from coordinate 629 downwards.
TCGAAGTTTATCTCGCGGACATCGAACCGTTCACACAGATCGCGGATGCACTGCTCGACAGCGCGATAGTCGATCACGTTGCCGGGCGTGGCGGTGATGAAGCCCTGCTCGGCCCATAGGGGATAGGCAACACCGTCGCGCTCGGCACGCGCCCTGAGATTGTCACCGGGAACGAAGAAATGCGGGACGATATGGCAATTCTCGTCATTGTCCACGATGCAGGCGACCACGGCCGTCAGGTCGGTGGTGCTCGACATATCAACGCCGATCCAGCATGGCGCGCCTTCCGGCACCGGGACCGGCTTGGCGGTCAGGTCATAGATGCCCATGTCGATGAAGGGATCGGCAGAATGATCGAGCCAGATATTCAGGTTGAGCTGTCGGAAGCTTTCGCGGTCGCCGGGCCGGTTCTCAGCCTCGCGGGCATACTGGCGCAGCCCGTCCAGATCGGGATAGCCGTGGCGCAAAGCGGGATTGACGAGATGCCAGACCGCCTCGTCCTTCCAGTCGCTGTCGGCCGGAGCCTCGAAGATGATGGGCAGCGTGGCTGGATCGTCTATTTCTGTTGATTTCCGCTGAGATCTGACCCGGGATTGGGGGATTTTTCCACTGAGATTTGACCCATGTTT
>NZ_JBHSLL010000002.1:20500-37427 GCF_042656785.1 Aquamicrobium segne | reverse complement strand
GGGCTTCGTCAAACTCGCTGCAATCGCAATATGGCTCAGATAGTTAAATCGTCACCACAACCTAGAGCATTTTGCAGCCAGACGGAATCGTCTGGCGTCGCAGAAATGCGGCTAAAACAAGAGATTAGAGCATTTCATCCGCTTCCATGAAAACAAGAAATGCTCTAAGATTCAAAAATCTAGTTCGCCCTGCCCTTCGTCCAGCGCATTGATCGCCCTGGCAGCCAGCGGCTTGGTGATGCGGCTTTGCTCTTCCAGCGCCATATGATCAAGGCGGTCCACAACCCTGATTGCCGTTGCCAGCGAGCGCTCAATGCGCTGCACAAGATAGTCAACGACTGAAAACTCGACCTCGATCTGCCGGTCCGCAAACAGCTTGGCCATCACGCCAGCCAGCAGCATGTCATCCGGCTCATGAATTTTGACTGTCGGTGCGGCCCTAAGCCGTGAGGCAAGGTCCGGCAATTGCACACCCCATGCGGATGAAAACTGCCGCGACGTCAAAAGCAGATACCCATTTATCGCACGGAGCTGATTGATCAGATGAAAAAGCCCGTTTTCATCAATATTGGCCTGATCAACATCGTCAATCACAACCGCATGGGCATCAAATGTGGCCATGGTTTGCGAGAGATTTTTTACGTCAAGCGCAACAGCACCTGAAACAGAACGCCAGATTTCAGCCAGATGTGTTTTGCCCGCTCCGGCCGGTCCCATCAAAATCATGACGGGAGCAGGCCAGTCCGGCCAGTGGTCGATCAGCGCAACGGCTTCTTCATTCGCGGGTGAAACAACAAGAGCGTCGCGTGAATAAGCAGGAGCGTGTTGAAAATTGAGCGGTAACTGTCTGAGTTTGTCCATCTGGTCCTGCAAATAGGCTGTCTGTAAAGCCATGGTCAAGAGGTGCAATTATCTCGCATCCGCAACTTTCGCACTTCCTTTCCGTGTTGCATCTGCGCCATCTTGCGGGATCGAACGGTTCATGCGAAGAGCCGACTGCAAAGTGCTCTAAAGCGTGTCGCTTTTCTTTCAGATTCACGGGACCCGCTTTAAGTCTTTGTTTTTACGCATGTCTTTATCTCGAAACTGGTTTCCAGTTCGAGAGACAGGCTCTAATATCTTGGTTTGGTCGCATTGTTGCGACGTCAGACGAGAGTGTCTGTACTCACAAAATGCTCAAGCAAAGGCAAAACGATGACTGAACGCAAAACCGGGCTGACTTATGCCGAAGCAGGTGTCGATATTGATGCCGGCAATTTGATGGTGGACAAGATCAAGCCGCTGGTGCGCTCCACACGCCGCCCGGGCGCAGATGGCGAAATCGGCGGTTTTGGCGGGTTGTTTGATCTCAAGGCGGCTGGTTTTAGCGATCCCGTTCTGGTTGCTGCCAATGATGGTGTGGGCACCAAGCTCAAGATCGCCATTGAGGCTGGCAAGCATGATACGATCGGCATCGATCTGGTCGCCATGTGCGTCAATGATTTGATTGTGCAGGGTGCAGAGCCGCTGTTTTTCCTTGATTATCTTGCCACTGGCAAGCTTGATCCGGAACAGGGTGCAGCCATTGTCGGCGGCATTGCCAAAGGCTGCCGCGAGGCGGGATGCGCGCTGATCGGTGGCGAAACGGCTGAAATGCCGGGCATGTATCATGGTGATGATTATGATCTTGCCGGTTTTTCCGTCGGTGCTGCCGAGCGCGGCCAATTATTGCCGGGTGATGATATTATTGAAGGCGATGTGCTGTTGGGTCTGGCCTCTTCCGGCGTCCATTCCAATGGTTACTCGCTGGTGCGCAAGATCGTGGCCATCTCCGGGCTTGACTGGAGCGACAATGCCCCTTTTGACAAAAGCCAGACACTGGCTGAAGCCTTGCTGGAGCCAACCCGCATCTATGTCAAACCGCTCTTAAAAGCCATCCGCAACACCCAGGGCATCAAGGCGCTGGCTCATATTACCGGCGGCGGGTTTCCTGAAAATATTCCACGGGTGCTGTCAAAAGGGTTTTCAGCCGAGCTTGATCTTGACAGTATTCAGGTTCCGCCTGTCTTTTCCTGGCTGGCCAGCACGGGTGGGGTAGAGGCTCATGAAATGATGCGCACCTTCAATTGCGGTATCGGCATGGTCGTGGTGGTTGATGCCGCGCAAGCTGCCCAGATTGCAGCCGTGCTTCAGGAGGCTGGCGAAACGGTCATGCCCATCGGTCGCATTGTGCCGCGTGGTGAGACTGGCGTGATCTACCGGGGAGCACTCGGCCTATGACTGTTTCACGCAAACGCACCGTCATCCTGGTTTCCGGGCGCGGCTCCAACATGAATGCGCTGATGGAAGCAGCGAGCGATCCGGCCTATCCGGCTGAAATTGTCGGCGTCATTTCTGATAATGAAGATGCCCATGCGTTACAGGTTGCGGCTGCGCGCGGTATTGCCACGCAAATCGTCAACCATGCCAGCAAGGCAGACCAGGACGCCGCCATTGATGCAGTCCTGACAGAGTTTCAGGCCGAAATTATTGCTCTGGCAGGCTATATGCGCCTGCTAAGCGCCTCTTTCGTGGAAAACTGGCTGGGGCGCATCATCAATATCCACCCTTCCCTGCTGCCCTCTTTCAAGGGGCTGGACCCTCACAGTCGCGCCTTGGAAGCTGGCGTCAAAATTCATGGCTGCAGCGTGCATTTTGTAACCGCTGCAATGGATGACGGCCCCATCATTGCACAGGCGGCCGTGCCGGTTCTGGCCGGTGATGACGAGGCTTTGCTGGCCGCACGTGTGCTGAAGGCCGAACATGGGCTTTATCCGCTGGCGCTCCGGCTTGTGGCCGAAAACAAAATTTCCATGAAGGAGCGTAAAACCCACCTTTCAAATGGCGGCAGCGGGCTGGTCGAGAGTGCCGACAGTCTCTTGATGTCGCCTGCCGATCTTCGCGAAGAGGTCGATCTTGAAGCGCTGGCACGGTTTACGCCCTGATAGCGCATTTTTATTTTCACGAAAAATGGATGAAATTCTCTAAGCTTTTGTTTTAGCATACATTTATGCAGGAGCGTTGCGAAAATTATTCGGCAATGCTTTCCTCATATTCAGTCGACATTTCCAGCCAGCGCTCTTCATGCGTGTTCAATTGTGCGGCAAGATCAGCGCGCTCCTTGGCCAGCTTTGTTGCTTTGGTCGCCTCTTTTTCATAAAGTGCGGGGTCGCCCAATTCGCTTTCGATCAAAGCAATGCGTTTGCGCAAGCGCTCCATCAGCCCTTCGGTTGCCTTGATCTGTTTGGCCAGTGGTTCGACTGCTGCACGCCTTTGGGCCGCTTCCCGTCGCCGGTCAGCCTTTGATGCTTTTTCTGCCTCGCGCCTGTCACGGCGATCCGCCGGCTGGCCCGTCACCAGCATTTTATAATCATCAAGATCGCCATCAAAGGGCTGCACGGCCCCGTCTCTGACCAGCCATAACCGGTCAACGGTTGCCTCCAGAAGATGGCGATCATGACTGATGAGAATAACCGCACCGGGAAAATCATTGAGCGCATGGATCAGCGCCTCGCGGCTGTCGATATCCAGATGGTTGGTCGGCTCGTCCAGAATAAACAGGTTTGGCCCTTCAAAAACCGCCAGCCCCATCAAAAGCCGTGCTTTTTCACCACCTGAAAGATCTTTTGCCGGTGTATTCATTTTTTCGGTTGAAAGACCAAATTGCGCAACCCGCGCCCGCACTCTGGATTCAGGCGCTTCCGGCATCAGGCGTCGCACATGCTCATAGGCATTTTCTTCCGGACGCAAATCATCAAGCTGATGTTGGGCAAAGATTGATGTTTTCAGCCCCGGAGCAAGAGTGATCGTGCCGGTTTCGGCTTCCAGCCTGCCCGACAGCAGCTTGGCGAAAGTCGATTTTCCGTTACCATTGGCTCCCAGCAACGCAATGCGGTCATCATTGTCAATGCGCAGCGTCATGCGTTTCAGCACCGGCTTGCCCGGCGCATAACCGACATCGACATCCGACAGCGCAACAATAGGCGATGCCACCAGTTTTTGCGGCTCGGGGAAAGAAAAAGGCTGCACACTCTCATCCAGAACTGCACCAATCGGCTTCATGCGCTCCAGCGCCTTGATGCGTGACTGTGCCTGCCTTGCCTTGGACGCCTTGGCCCTGAAACGGTCGATAAAGGATTGCAGATGTTTGCGATGGGCTTCTTGCTTGACCCGGCCCTTTTCCTGCAACTCCCGCTGTTCAGTCAGTTGCCGCTCAAACTGGTCATAGCCACCACGCCAGAAGGTGAGTTTTTTCTGGTCGAGATGCACGATGGAATTGACTGCCCGGTTAAGCAGGTCGCGGTCATGGCTGATCAGCAGCACCGTATGCGGATATTTTGCCACATAGGTTTCAAGCCACAAAGTGCCTTCAAGATCGAGATAGTTGGTCGGCTCATCCAGCAACAAAAGGTCTGGCTGCGAAAACAACACGGCAGCCAGCGCCACGCGCATACGCCACCCGCCCGAAAAGGAGGACGCAGGACGCTTTTGCGCCTCTTCATCAAAGCCAAGCCCTGACAAAATTGTGGCCGCGCGCGCTTGTGCCGAATGGGCGTCAATATCGGCCAGACGAATATGGATTTCAGCAATACGGTGCGGATCGGTGGCCGTTTTTTCTTCTTCAAGAAGGGCAGCCCGCTCCTTGTCCGCCTTGAGCACAATCTCAATCAATGGCTCTTCTGTTCCGGGCGCTTCCTGCGCCACCTGCCCGATGCGGGTGTTTTTGGGCAGGCTGACAGAGCCTGTTTCCGAAGCCATATCGCCGGTAATGGCGCGAAACAGCGTTGTCTTGCCGGTGCCATTGCGGCCGACAAGCCCGGCTTTGGCACCTGCAGGCAGTGTGAGCGAGGCATGGTCCAGCAATAAACGGCCGGCAATTCGCAATGAAAGGTCATTTATGATCAGCATGGTAGCGCGTTTTGGCCCGCTGGCGCGCTAATGGCAAGGAAAAAGCCCAATACAAGCAAAAGCATTGTCGCAGCTAGGGCAAGCCCACCCTTGGCAATCAACCTGCTGGCCTGTATAGAGCGCGCCACACGCAATTTTTAACCTAAAAGGACAGTCCATGGCGCTCGAACGCACATTCTCCATGATCAAGCCGGATGCCACCCGCCGCAACCTTACCGGCGCCATCACCAAAACGCTGGAGGATGCGGGCTTGCGCGTTGTCGCTTCTCGTCGCGTCTGGATGAGCCAGCGCGAAGCCGAAGGTTTTTATGCCGTCCATAAAGAGCGCCCCTTCTTTGGCGAACTGGTTGAATCCATGACCTCCGGCCCCACCGTGGTGCAGGTTCTGGAAGGCGAAAACGCCATTGCCAAAAACCGTGAGGTGATGGGCGCCACCAATCCAGCCGATGCTGCTGAAGGCACCATCCGCAAGACCTTTGCCCTATCGATCGGCGAAAATTCCGTGCATGGCTCGGATGCCCCCGAAACCGCTGCTCAGGAAATCAAATACTGGTTCTCCGACACGGAAATCGTCGGCTGATTTTAAAAAACGCTTATCCCGAAACTGACGCTCAGTTTCGGGATAAGCTTTCGGAGTACTCGTCAATATAGCATTACAGTTTTACGTAGTCCGGTTTACGTCGCTTTTTTGCGGCGCTTTTTTCGGGGCTTGACGTAAATTTCCAGCTTGTGGCTGACAATATCAAACCCATGTTGACGGGCGATTTCTTCCTGAAGACGTTCAATCTCATCTGAACGAAATTCGATCACATCACCGGTCTCGACATTGATGAGATGATCGTGATGTTCCTGATCCGCACTCTCAAAACGTGCGCGGCCATCACCGAATTGATGCCTTTCCAGGACACCCTTTTCTTCAAGCAATGCCAGTGTGCGATAAACGGTAGCAAGCGCTACGCCGGGGCTGATTTTCGTAACGCGGCGATGAAGTTCCACCGCATCGGGGTGGTCCTCCGATTCAGCCAACACCTGCATAATGACTTTACGCGGCCCGGTCAGACGCAGCCCGTGTTCCTTGCACAGCTTGACAATATCATCATCGCTGAACGTCATAGCCGCCGCGAGCCACTCTCTCGATTTCTTCACGCACCAGCTTTTCCACAAGGGTTGGAAGATTATTATCCAGCCAGCTTTGCAGCATGGGCCGCAACATTTCTTCCGCCATTTCCTCAAGGGATTTTTTACTGCGTGTTGCAAAAGCTTCTGAGAGTTCCTCAAACGCTGCCGCAACCTGCCGACTGGTTTTTTCTGAAACCAGCGCTGACTTGCCAGATTCAGCCCTTTCTGAAGACAAGGGATCGTTTAAAACAGCTCTGACCAAGGAGGCAGGTTCCGGCTTTTGCTCGCCTGCTGGTCTGGAAAGCGGTGCAGCGTTTAGCGCATCAGCGGCAGTGCCGGATATTTCCATTTTTTTATTCATATGCCCGGTCGAGGCAAAAGGATCAGCAGTTTTCAACTGCCTGTCTTTTGCAGCAACCGGTTCAGGATTTGATTCGGCCAGGGAGTGCGCGGCTTCACTCCGTACAAAATCGACCCTTGCAAAATCAGGAGCAGAAGAGGATTGCATTTTCAATGAACCCAGATTGTCTGCCGATTGTAACTCACTGCGAAATACGTCCACTTCAGCAGCAGCTACCTCGACAGGAGGCGCCTCTTCAGCACTTGCTGTTTCAGCCGCTGATATGCCAAAATTTTCTGCAGGCTTGCGCCCGGTATTTCCAGAGAGCCCCGTGCCGCCAGCATCCCCGATATTGCCAGAATCATTGTCTTCAATGATCCGACGGATCGACGCCAGAATTTCTTCCATTGACGGTTCACGCTGAATATTGCTTGCAGTCGCCATTGCCATGTCCACTGCTCCTGTATTTGTTTTCAGGTCGAAGGCAGCCAGATCTGGTGACCACATCCGAATCATATGCAGATTAACCTAGCGGACCACAGGCCAGCCGAGAATCCCCAAACGTGAAGCGGCCTCCATTTCAACAGAATAAAGCCTGTCTCTCAAACTCCAGAGGTTGATGTCGCCTACTGGACCAAACAGATGTTACTCGCCATATAACAGAATAAAATTTGGACCAGACTATGCCTGAACGCAACCAGATCTCTACATCCTTTCTTGCCACAACCGGCTCAACGCCGGTGGAATGGAGAATTGAGCCGGGACTTCTCGACTATCCCGAAGCGCTGGCTTTCATGGAGGCCCATGCGCGGGCCATCCGCGAGGAAGGCGCCAGGGAAATGATCTGGCTGGTTGAGCACCCTCCCCTTTACACGTCCGGCACCAGCGCGCGCAGCATCGATCTCATCGACCCGCAGCGTTTTCCTGTTTATGCCGCAGGCCGGGGTGGTGAATACACATATCATGGTCCCGGCCAGCGGGTTGCCTATGTCATGCTTGACCTCAAGCGACGCCGCGAAGATATCCGCGCCTTTGTGGCTGCTCTGGAAGAATGGATCATTCGTACCCTTGACACCTTTAACGTCAAGGGAGAGCGGCGCGAGGATCGTGTTGGCGTCTGGGTGCAGCGGCCGGACCGGCCACAGACAATTCCCGGCCTTGTTGCCGAAGACAAGATCGCCGCCATCGGCATTCGAATGCGCAAATGGGTCAGCTTCCACGGCATCTCCATCAATGTCGAACCCGACCTGTTGCATTTTGACGGCATTGTGCCCTGCGGCGTTCAGGAACACGGCGTCACCAGCCTGGTCGATCTGGGACTGCCCGTGACAATGACTGATCTGGACGGTGCGCTAAAAGCAGCATTCATCGAGATTTTTGGCCCGGTATCCTAAAGCATTTTGTGAGTACGAATGGTGTCATCTGTACTCACAAAATGCTCTGAGCAATCACAGCGCACCCACCCACATGGCAACGGAAACGAGAAAAGCTCCCATGCATACCATTGAGATAACATCCTGAACGAAATCGGTCATAACCTGCTCCTGTCCTGATTTGTTCCTTTAATGTTCCATTTTTGTTCTCATGTCAACTGCATGGAAGAACAAGAATGCTTTTTCAATAAAGGCCATTCAACAAAACCTCACCGCACGTGTTCTTATTTTGTTCGTACGTCTTGTCACTTTGAGGAAAAGACGTTTAAACCGGTCATGGAAACTCACGGCTCCCCCCTCAAAACCGTGATGAAGCCACCTATATTCCAGATGGCCGGGCAATCCCGCCATTGCATAACCCAGATGGTCGGGCAAACCCGCCATCACAAAACAACGTCAGATCGAGGCGGCGAAACAGCCATGGCCGACCATAAATTCATTTCCATTCGCGGCGCACGCGAACACAATCTTAAAAATGTGGATCTCGATCTGCCCCGCGATTCCCTTGTGGTGATGACCGGGCTTTCCGGCTCTGGCAAATCTTCTCTTGCCTTCGACACCATCTATGCCGAAGGGCAGCGGCGCTATGTAGAGAGCCTGTCCGCCTATGCACGGCAATTTCTGGAAATGATGCAAAAGCCGGATGTCGATCAGATTGACGGCCTCTCCCCCGCCATTTCGATCGAACAGAAAACCACATCCAAAAATCCGCGCTCGACGGTTGGGACTGTCACAGAAATTTACGACTATATGCGCCTGCTGTTTGCGCGCACCGGCGTGCCCTATTCGCCTGCTACCGGCCTGCCAATCGAAAGCCAGACCGTTTCCCAAATGGTTGACCGCGTTCTGGCGCTGGAGGAAGGCACCCGGCTTTACCTGCTGGCTCCCATCGTGCGCGGGCGCAAAGGGGAATACCGCAAGGATTTTCTGGAGCTGCAGAAAAAGGGCTTTCAGCGCGTCAAGGTCGATGGCGTCTTTTACGAAATTGCCGATGTCCCCGCCCTCGACAAAAAATACAAGCACGACATTGACGTGGTGGTGGATCGCCTCGTCGTGCGGTCCGACCTTGCCACACGCCTTGCCGATTCCATGGAAACGGCCCTGCGGCTGGCCGATGGGCTGGCAGTAGCGGAACTGGCCGACAAGCCCTTGCCGCGCGAAGAAACAGCAGAAGGTGGTGCGGCCAACAAATCGCTGAATGAAACGCATGAACGCATTATTTTTTCAGAAAAATTTGCGTGTCCCGTGTCTGGTTTCACCATTCCTGAAATCGAACCGCGGCTGTTTTCCTTCAACAACCCGTTTGGCGCCTGCCCGACCTGTGATGGTCTGGGCAGCCAGCGCGCCATTGATCCCAACCTTGTGATACCCGACGAAAACCTGACGCTGCGCGATGGCGCAGTTGCGCCCTGGGCAAAATCCAGCTCCCCCTATTATGCCCAGACACTGGAAGCACTTGGCAAAGCCTATGGCTTCAAGCTGGGCGACAAGTTCAGCGAGCTTTCCAAAGAAGCCCGCAGCGCCATTTTGCAGGGCACCGGCAAGCGCGAAGTGGTTTTCAATTATGATGACGGCCTGCGCTCCTATCAGGCGACCAAAACCTTTGAAGGTGTAATCCCCAATCTTGAACGACGCTGGAAAGAAACAGAATCGTCCTGGATGCGTGAGGAAATCGAGCGCTTCATGTCGGCCACGCCCTGCCCTGCCTGTGATGGCTACCGGCTCAAGCCCGAAGCGCTGGCTGTCAAAATTGCCGGCAAACATATTGGCGAGGTCACCGCCCTCTCGATCCGCAAGGCGGATGTGTGGTTCAACCAGCTTCCCGCCCATCTCAATGACAAGCAAAACGAGATCGCCGTCCGTATCCTGAAGGAAATCCGCGAAAGACTGCGCTTTCTCAATGATGTCGGCCTTGATTATCTGACATTATCGCGCAATTCCGGTACGCTTTCAGGCGGCGAAAGCCAGCGCATCCGGCTTGCTTCCCAGATCGGCTCAGGGCTGACCGGTGTGCTTTATGTGCTGGACGAGCCCTCCATCGGCCTGCATCAGCGCGACAATGCGCGCCTGCTCGACACGCTCAAACATTTGCGTGATCTCGGCAATACCGTCATCGTGGTCGAGCATGACGAAGACGCCATCCTGCATGCCGATTATGTGGTCGATATCGGCCCGGCCGCGGGCGTACATGGCGGGAATATCATTGCACAGGGCACTCCTGCTGACGTGATCGCCAATCCAAACTCCATTACCGGCAAGTATCTGTCCGGCAAGATGGAAATCGCCATGCCTGCCCAGCGCCGGGAGGGCAAAAAAGACAAGCGTATCAAGATAATTGGCGCGCGCGGCAATAATCTTAAAAACGTAACGGCAGAAATACCGCTTGGAACATTTTCAGCCATCACCGGTGTTTCAGGCGGCGGAAAGTCCACCCTCCTGATCGAGACACTGTTCAAGGCAGCTTCACGCCGTATCATGGGCTCACGCGAACACCCGGCCGAGCATGAGCGCATCGAGGGGCTGGAGTTTCTCGACAAGGTGATCGACATCGACCAGTCGCCCATCGGGCGCACGCCGCGTTCCAACCCGGCCACTTACACCGGCGCATTTACCCCGATCCGGGACTGGTTTGCCGGTCTGCCGGAAGCAAAGGCCCGCGGTTATCTGCCGGGTCGGTTCTCCTTCAACGTCAAGGGTGGGCGCTGTGAGGCCTGTCAGGGCGATGGTGTCATCAAGATCGAGATGCACTTTTTGCCCGATGTTTACGTGACCTGTGATGTCTGCCACGGCAAGCGCTATAATCGCGAAACACTGGATGTGGTGTTCAAGGGCAAGTCGATTGCCGATGTTCTTGATATGACGGTAGAAGAAGGCGTGGAGTTTTTTGTGGCTGTTCCCGGCATACGTGACAGGCTGGAAACATTGAAGCGGGTCGGCCTTGGCTATATCCGCATTGGCCAGCAGGCCACCACCTTGTCAGGCGGTGAGGCCCAGCGCATCAAGCTGGCCAAGGAATTGTCCCGCAGGGCAACAGGAAAAACCCTTTATATTCTGGATGAGCCAACCACCGGCCTGCATTTCCACGATGTGGCAAAACTGCTTGAAGTGCTGCATGAACTGGTTGATCAGGGCAATACGGTGGTGGTGATCGAACACAATCTGGAAGTCATCAAGACCGCCGACTGGGTTCTGGACCTTGGCCCTGAAGGGGGCGATGGCGGGGGCGAACTGGTTGCATCCGGTACGCCAGAAAACATTGCAAACGAAGCTCGAAGCTATACCGGCCAGTTCCTCAAGGAATTGCTGGAGCGTCGCCCGGGGCACAAGCAGATAGCCGCAGAATAGAGCCACAGAATGTTTTGATCATCATCCTTCAGGCCTCTGATCTGCCTGAAGGAAAGCGATTCACTTTAGGGCCAAAACCCAATCAGAACATTGAAACTATTGAAAATCTGGACTTTCACCAGAAAAGTGGCTCCCCGGGCCGGATTCGAACCAGCGACCAACCGGTTAACAGCCGGTTGCTCTACCGCTGAGCTACCGGGGAACAGCAGCACTTTTGCGAGAACGAGGCAGCCTATAGCAAACAGTTTTCAGCTTTGCAAAGCCGCTTTTCGTTTTTTTGTATCATTTACGCTCACATACTCGAAATGTCGCAATTATATGACCATATCAGTCGCTTCCAACGGCCCAAAAGCCCGTGAAAAACAAAAGGCAAGAGGTTTGGGGTGAAAACAGGCAATTATAAATCAGGGACAGGCGGCAAGAGCACGCTTGATGATTCCCTGTGGGATTGTCAGGAACCGCCTCCGCGAAAGATCAATATCGCCGGCAGACAATTCACCCTGCCGCGCTCACGCCGGGCACGGATCGCCATAGGTGTGAGCCTGACCGTGCTTGGCTGCTTTGGTTTTTTGCCTGTCCTGGGTTTCTGGATGATTCCTCTGGGCCTGCTCATTCTTTCTTATGAATTTGCCCGGGTGCGGCGGTGGCGGCGACGGCTTGCCATCTGGTGGGAGCGGCGCAAGCGCAAACGGGGATAAAGCCTTGCTGTCAGAAAGTTTTCCTGAAGGATATTTCTCAGAATGGCTTCCTGCGGCTTGACGATGAAAACGCCCTCACCTAATGAGGCAGCAGAACGCTTGAACAGGTAAGGCCTCGTGGCGGAGTGGTTACGCAGAGGACTGCAAATCCTTGCACCCCGGTTCGATTCCGGGCGAGGCCTCCAAACTCTTCGGCATTCTGCCCTGGCAGAACTGCCCACGTTCTTAAAGAATTGTGAGCGCGCACTAGGCGCCAAGGCGGAGCAGCTTGCATATGAGCGCTGATTTCACCGAACGTCGCATCAAAATGGTCGACGGACAAATTCGCACCACCGACGTAACGAGTGTGCCTCTGCTCGATGCGTTCCTGTCTGTTCCGCGTGAATTGTTCGTGGATGAATCCATGCGTGAACTTGCTTACATTGATGAAGATATTCGTATCGCTGACAGTGCATCCGGTCCACGCTACATGATGGAACCCTCGCCCCTTGCGCGACTAATCCAGCTTGGCGAACTGTCCTCTCACGATACCGTTCTCGATATTGGCTGTGGAACAGGCTATTCCTCGGCTCTTCTTTCGCAACTGGCAGCCTCCGTCACCGCATTGGAAAGTGACACTGAACTGGCCGCCAAGGCACGCGCCATTCTGGCTTCGCAGGGCTGTGACAATGTTTCCGTCGTGGAAGGTCCGCTTGCACAGGGCTGGAAGGCTGCTGCTCCTTATAATGTGATTATCCTTCAGGGCAGTGTTGAGGAATTTCCGGAAGCGCTTTTTGAACAGCTTGCCGAAGGTGGGCGTCTTGTCGCAATCGAAGGCGAAGGCAATGCAGCTATTGCCCGCATTTTCCTGAAGTCAGACGGTGTGGTCACAGGCCGGCGGGTGTTTAATGCGGCAATTCGGCCACTGCCGGGCTTTGAACGTGCCAAAGCTTTTGAATTCTGAACTGATTTAACTTGCAGTTACCGCCCGCACATGTTGATTTGCAGGTGGATGAATCCAGACAGTATCGCCTGACATGCATCGGCAAAACGCTTCCTGTTTAATAGCGTAACAGTTCGGCTCTGGATTTTAAATTGCGTATTCGTATTTATGGAAATGAGGGTTGACGTGCAGTCCTTTAGCAAGACCGTTTTTGCCGCCCTTTTGATGACCGCCGCGGCGTTCGCACCCGGTTCAGTTTCGGCTGAAACGATCTCCGGGGCATTGGCAAAAGCCTATCGCAACAATTCGTCCGTCAATTCTGCACGTGCCGGCGTTCGCGTCGTCGATGAAGATGTAGCCATCGCCAAATCCGGCTATCGCCCTACAGTGACGGGCGGAGCCAGCATTGACTATACAGACACACGCAGGAACAGCACATCAATACGATCGACCGCCGGCAATTTTGGTGTCCAGATCGATCAGAAACTGTTTGATGGCTTTCAGACACAAAACAATGTCGCCGGAGCAGAAGCCAGAGTCCGTGCAGAGCAGGAGTTTCTGCGCTTCACGGAAGAAAGCATACTTTATGATGCTGCACAGGCTTATATGAATGTCATCCACGACCGTCAGGTTGCCGCGTTAACCCAGCAGAATCTCGAATTTCTCAACGAGCAGGTGCGCGCTGCGCGTTCGCGCCTGGAAGTGGGTGAAGGCACCCGCACCGATGTAGCACAGGCTGATGCCGCACGTTCAGGCGCAGAAGCCCAGCTTAGCGCCGCCAGAGCGCAGGCTCTGGGCAGTGCAGCCCTTTACCGGCAGGTCATCGGTGAAGAACCGGGGCAGCTCAAGGCCGCCTCCCCGCTTGCAAAGCTTTTGCCAAAAGGTCTCGATACAGCCATTAGCGTGGCCACTCAGGAACATCCGGCCATTATTGCCACCAGTCATATGGTCGATGCGGCCGCCTATGGCGTGAAATCAGCCGAAGGTGCATTATTGCCTTCGATAACCGCTTCAGCCGGAGTTTCACGTAACTACAGCGACACTTCGCCTGCGGATACAAGGGACGGTTATTCGACCTCTGCCAATATTGGCGCAAGGCTGACTATTCCCATTTATCAGGGCGGCCGCGCCTCGGCACAGGTGCGCCAATCCAAGGAGAGGCTTGGCCAGGCCCGCATTGAAGTCGATGTCAAGCGTGATGAGGTTCGTCAGGCTGTTACCGCCGCCTGGACAGGCTATATCGCGGCTCAGGAAGGTGTGACCGCAAATCGTCAATTGGTGCGCGCTGCACAATTGGCGCTGGAGGGCGTGATCGAAGAGCGCAATGTCGGCCAGCGCACCACGCTGGAAGTTCTGGATTCACAGCGCGATGTGATCAACGCCAAGATCTATCTTGCTGCTGCCGAGCGTGATGTCGTTCTGGCCAGCTACGCCATCGTTCGGGCCATGGGACGCCTTTCCGTGGACCGGCTTGGTTTGCAGGTCGCCAAATATCAACCGGAAGAGCATTATAATGCGGTCAAAGACAAGTGGTATGGTTTGCGTACCCCTGACGGACGCTGATCTGCCTTGATTTCCTGTTTTTAAAAGGCGCCTTGGGCGCCTTTTTTATTTAGAGCATTTTGCAGTCAGATGGAATCATCTGACGTCGCACAAATGCGGCTAGAGCCTCGGGCGTTTAATGTGCAACGTATCCTGCAGCTTTGAAGTAGTTCCAGCATTCGTTGGGAGTGAACCAAGCTGAAAGGGCTCGCACAATATGCCGCCGACCACGGTAGTAACTTCCGGCGAATCGAGGTTGTGGCCAAGGTAGGTAACTCATTCAAAGTCCTCAATCTTAAGGAAGAGTCCGTTCGTTCCGCAGTGGAAGCGGCCACGTCAATCAGCTCACTCTATGGAAGTGCTTTTGCGGCAGAGTACACGACATGAATGGGTACGAGCCACCGCTTGCGAAATGGGGCAGATAGTTCGACCCCAGAGTTGTTCTCCTATCGCTGTGCCGTACAAAAGTACGGATAAACCAAAGAAAATAACGACGGAATTACAGCGACTTACATCTCCGTACCCAATCCGCGCAGTCAGGAGCTTTGGAGAATATCGGAGGAGAGAGAACGAAATCAGCGATTCGCGCAGGTGGCGCAGCCAACAGCTTTGGCCCGATAACCCGCAGTTCCGCGCTGTTCCAGTAGCAGAATACGAATCAGAGAATGATTCCAATGAGTTGAGTGGCGGAGGGGGTGGGATTCGAACCCACGGAGGCTTGCACCTCGCCGGTTTTCAAGACCGGTGCCTTAAACCACTCGGCCACCCCTCCAATAAGTTGATTTTACAGTGCTATTGGCTTTTTAGCCCGTCGAAATGTTACGTGCGGCCACACTTTACAACTCTTTGGTCTTCGTAACTTGCGCTTATAGCCGTCCGTAACGCCGCGTCAACCTGTTCTGCGGCGTCAGCCAAAATTCCCGGATCATTTTTCAATTTCTCTGAAGCCAGATAAAATGACCTAAAACGTGTCGCAATATGTATCTCTGATAAAAAGCTTTGGGGAAACTGTTGCGAGCAACAGGCCAAATGCAGTCGCAACCTGTAAGGTGCAGCAGATTTTCAATTTAGGACAAAGCGCGGAGACAGCGTCATGGCAGGCAGCGTCAATAAGGTTATTTTAGTTGGCAATCTGGGAGCAGACCCGGAAATCAGGCGATTGAACTCAGGTGAGCCTGTCGCAAATCTGCGCATCGCCACATCTGAAAGCTGGCGTGACAAACAGTCGGGCGAGCGCCGCGAAAGGACGGAATGGCATAGCGTCGTGATCTTCAATGACAATCTGGCCAAGATTGCCGAGCAATATCTGAAGAAAGGCATGAAGGTCTATATTGAAGGCCAGCTTCAAACGCGCAAATGGCAGGACCAGAACGGTCAGGACCGCTATACGACCGAAATCGTGTTGCAGCGGTTCCGCGGTGAATTGCAGATGCTTGATGCCCGTGGTCAGGGCGAAAGCAGCGGTCAGGTTGGTTATGACCGCGGTGGCGGGCGTAGTGGCGGCGGCTCCGGCTTCGACCAGTCTGGTTCAGGTGGCGGCTTTGGCGGCTCACAAGGTGGCGGCAGCGGTTCGAGCCGCGACCTCGACGACGAAATTCCTTTCTGACACAAAAAAAAGCCTGTCTCCCGAAACTGGTTCCCGGTTCGAGAGACAGGCTTTAATTGGGATTGGTGCGTGCTGCCAGTTTGCGCATGGAAGCAACCCGGCGGCGGATGATTTCGGTGCGCATGGCTGTTAAATGAAGCGCAAAAAACAACAGCATAAAGCCGATCGCCATAACCAATAGGGGGCGAAGCAGGCTGCCATCAATGGTCGGGCCATCCACACGAAACACCGATGCCGGCTGATGTAGCGTATTCCACCAGTCTACCGAAAACTTGATAATCGGAATATTGACGAAGCCAACCAGCGTAATGATTGCGGCTGCCCATGCTGACTTTCCGGTATCTTCCAGCGCCCGTGTCAGTGCAATAATGCCCAGATACATCAAGAACAGCACAAAGACCGATGTCAGGCGCGCATCCCACACCCACCATGCGCCCCACATGGGCTTGCCCCAGATGGAGCCGGTTATCAGCGCCAATGCGGTGAAGCAGGCGCCGATCGGAGCCGCAGATTTCAGCGAAACATCAGCAAGCGGATGACGCCACACCAATGTGCCCAGCGCTGCTGCCGCCATCACCACATAGCACATCATTGACAGCCATGCGAAAGGCACATGGATATACATGATGCGAACGGTTGTGCCCTGCTGGTAATCTTCGGGGGCGGAAAAACTCATATAAAGCCCGATAGCCAGCACCAGAGCAGAAGCCGCCGCCAGCCACATAATCACTCTGTCAGCAAAGCCGATAAAGCGGGTGGGATTGGCAAGGTCCAGCCAACTGGACAAACGGATACGGGAAGCGCTCATGGTCAATTACATAGCCTTGGAGCCCGGCTTGATGCAACTGTTCCAAACAGCACAGGCGTCTTAGGTTGTGGTGACGATTTAACTATCTGAGCCATATTGCGATTGCAGCGAGTTTGACGAAGCCCATGAAGTTGGCGAGCAATTTGTCATATCGAGTGGCGACGCGGCGGAAGTGCTTGAGCTTGCTG
>NZ_JBHSLL010000002.1:0-20481 GCF_042656785.1 Aquamicrobium segne | reverse complement strand
GATGGTCGGCATCGTATCCCTTGTCGGCAAGGGTCGCCTCGGCCTTGATGCCGTCGATCAGGTCATGGGCAAACGCGATATCGTTGCGCTGGCCGGGTGAGGCGATCAGTCGGACGGGAAGCCCGAGCCCTCGGTGGCGGCATGGATCTTGGTGCTCAGGCCACCGCGAGACCGACCCAGGCCCTGGGCATCCGCCCCCCTTTTACCTTGCACGCTCCAGCAGCATGCTGGTGGGCACGCACGATGGTACTGTCGATCATCAGCCATTCCAGATCGGCTTCGCGGGCCAGCGTTTCCAGCATGTCATCCAGTACGCCCATCTCGATCCAGCGATAGTAGCGTCGCTTCACGCTGCGGTAATCGCCCAGCCGTTCCGGCAGGTCGCGCCAGCGCCCGCCCGAGCGCGCCATCCACAACAGTGCGTCGAGGAACTTGCGATTATCGGTGCGTGGGCCGCGCTTGCCTTTGGTGCCGCCCGGCACCAAGCTCTTGATCCGTTCCCACTGGTCATCCCGAAGTGCATCACAGTCCATCGCCGATCTCCCAAAATCAGCGTTGAATCTGATTTGCGACCGGATGGGAATCCCAAAACCTTAAATCGTCACCACAACCTAGAGTATTTCTTGTTTTCACGAAAAACGGATAAAATATTCTAAGCTCTTGTTTTAGCCGCATTTGTACGACGCCAGACGATTCCGTCTGACTGCAAAATACTCTAGGCAGCAAACTCGTTTTCAACAACAGATATATTATGCGACAGACGCCGGACCTCTTCATCATTAAGCAGGCCACCAGCCCGCAACAGGGCGGCAAAGCGTCCATTACGGATGGAAAGCTCGGCAAAGCTACCCATTTCCACAATCCGGCCCCTGTCCAGAAACACCACCAGATCCGCGTCACGAACCGTTGTCAGGCGATGCGCAATGATGAAGGTCGTGCGCTCGCGCCGTAATTCATCGATGGCCTGTTTCACCCGCTCTTCGGTTTCCACATCAAGTGCGCTGGTTGCCTCATCCAGAACAAGGATCGGTGCATTTTTCAAAACCGCACGGGCAATGGCAATGCGCTGGCGCTCCCCGCCGGAAAGTTTGCCGCCACGCTCACCGACAATCGTGTCATAGCCCTCGCCTCTGGCCAGAATAAAGTCTTCTGCCGCAGCAGCACGTGCCGCATCGTGAATCTTGTCATAAGAGGCGTTGGCTCTGCCGATGCGGATATTGTCCTCAATCGAGCGGTCCAACAGGCCCGCATCCTGAAACACAGTGGCAATGCAATGGCGCACCGAATGCGCTGTAACCGTGCTGGTATCGACACCATCAATAAGAATGCGACCTCGCTGCGGGGTAAACACGCGCTGCAACAGATTGATAAGTGTTGTCTTGCCAGCGCCTGTGGGGCCGACAATGGCAACTGTTTGACCGGCTTTGACCTGAAAAGAAACATCATCAAGCCCCTGCCCCGAATTTGGAAATTCAAAACAGACATTTTCAAAGCACACATCGCCGGCAACTTTACCGATTGCGCGCAATCCGGCAGGTTCGCTCTCTTCGCGCGCCGAATCCTCCATCCTGTAAAAATCCTCAAGCTTTGCCCTGGCTTCAGAAATCTGATTGGCAAAGGCAGAGACCTGATCGAGCCGCGCAATCAGCAGGCTGGCAAAACCGGTAAAGGCAATCACATCGCCGATGCGCAACTGCCCCTGCACCACCAGATAGGAACCAACCAGCAGGATAACCATCATCGAAATGGTGGAGGACAGGCGGTGCATGGCGCTGGCCAGCGCCCACCAGTCCAGAACCGGATATTGCGCATCCAGCAAATCATTGACAAAGCGCTTCAGTGCGGCGGCTTCATGCCCGATACGGTTGTAGCTCTGGAGCACGCCAACATTGCTGACGCAATCAGATACATGTGCAAACACGGTGTGATAATGGCGCTCGACACTGGCCTGCCCTTCACGGGTCTTGCGCATGACCACGCGCCCCACCGCATAATAGACCACGCCCAGAACCAGCAAAACCGCCGACATGCGCAAATCAAGCGACAAGGCAGTCGGTACCAGCAATATGAGCGCGACTGCGGTAGAAAGGTGCTGGCGCATGAATTCCAGCCATAAGGAAAACAGGGTTTCGACAGCACGCAGCAGCGTGTGCAGGGAATTGGACGTGCCGCGCATGTGGTGCCAGGCAAGCGGCATATTGATGATGCGCGCAAATGAGTCCGACAACACATCGCCGCGCAACTTGTGGGCAAAGCGATCGGCTCCGCGGGCAACCAGAACAAAAGCAATGATATTGAAGACGCCAAGGCCCGCCCAGAACACAAGCGGGGGCACCACATTGGCCCGCTCCGAAATCGCATCGATGATCCGCCCGAACATGACCGGCTCAAGAATGGCGACCGCAGCCAGCCCGACATTCACACCGCAGATAAACGCAACCCGCTTGATATCAGTTGCCAGATAGCTGAGCGCTCTCCAGTAGACTTGCAGAAGGGACACTCGCTTACTCCATAGAACCATTTATTGCGCGCCCATAGCGCCCGAAAACATAAGGGCGGCAGGCGCAACAACAATGTCCATCTACAGCGTCAGTTCCTTCTGTACGAACAAAACATAACTACGTTTTGAAATTTAATGTGATCACCTAATAGATTGAGTTATCAGCAAAAATGGCTCTGGCAAGGCCAAATTGTGATCATTGTGGCAAGGCTGCCACAATCTTGAAAGCCGAGCGGAACATAAGCGGCCTGACCAATGCCCCGGCTATCATTCCCGGGTCATTTTTGGCTTTGCCGGACCTGGTAATGTCATCACAATATCTGTCTGGCCAGATTTGAGAGGAAACGACGTTCCTTTCACTTTTCTGCCGTCCACCTCAAGGGTTGCTGCTGTTGCACCAGCCTTGCGCTGCACCTTGAGAGTTTGTGTTCCTCCACCCAATGAAAGACGGGCGCTATAACCTTCCCAATGGGACGGGATCTGCGGTTTCAGATCAATCATATCGCCGCGCTGCTGAATGCCGAGTATGGCCTCGACAGCAGCACGGTAGAGCCAGCTGGCCGAGCCTGTGTACCAGGTCCAGCCACCACGGCCTGCCTTGTCGGCTGAATAGACATCGGCAGCCACCACATAAGGCTCGACCCGGTAATGTTCGGCAGCAAGCTCATCGAGCGCATGATTGACGGGGTTGAGCAGGCTGAAGCAGCGATAGGCTTCATCGGCCTGCCCCATTTCAGCCAGTGCAATCACAAACCAGGTTGCAGCATGTGTATATTGGCCGCCATTTTCACGCACACCCGGCGGATAGCTCTTGATGTAACCAGGCTCCTTTTCCCAATTGGAAAATGGCGGCGTAAACAGCCTGACAAGCTTGTGTTCAGCATCAACCAGCATCTTGCCTGCATGTTCCATAGCCATGCGGGATCGGGCCGGATCGCCCTTACCTGACAAGACGCTCCATGACTGGGCAATGGAATCAATCTGACACTCCTGCGACAAATGCGAGCCAAGCGGTGTTCCATCGTCAAACGTGCCGCGACGATACCATTGTCCATCCCATGCCGTATTTTCCAATGCCTGTTTCAGCGTCTCCCCATGAAGGCGCCAGGCTTTTGCGCGGGCCTCATCGCCTTGCGCCTGCGCAATCGGCTCAAAATCAGCCAGCGTTTTGAGCAGGAACCAGCCAAGCCAGACACTTTCGCCCCGGCCCTGAGCCCCCACCCTGTTCATGCCATCATTCCAGTCTCCGCCCAGAATGAGCGGCAGCCCGTCAGGACCACTGCGTTTGATGGCCAGATCAAGCGCGCGCGCACAATGCTCATAAAGAGCAACATTCTGGTCTGAGGTTTCGGGAATGAAAAAGGCATCATGCTCGTTTTCGCCCAGTTCCCGCCCCAGAAGGAAGGCAAGTTTTTCGTCAAGAATGCTCAGATCGCCTGTCACCTTTATGTAATAGGCAACGGCATGGCCAAGCCAGACCACATCATCGGAAATGATGGTGCGAACGCCTGCCCCTGTACGCGGCAGCCACCAATGCTGGACATCGCCTTCAGGAAACTGCCGCCCGGCTGCATTCAATATCTGTGCGCGCGCCAGTCCCGGGTCATGGGAAAGCAGCGCCAGCGTGTCTTGCAGTTGATCGCGAAAACCAAAGGCGCCACTGGCCTGATAAAAGGCGGACCGCGCCCGGATGCGACAGGCCAGACTTTGATAAGGCAGCCAGTGATTGACCATGGCGTCAAGCGCCTTGTCGGGCGTTTCGACCTGGATCTTATCCAGGAAATTACGCAAATCAGTGTTTGTCTCGTCAAGGCGCTGGTCAAAATCAGCCTGACAATGACGGGCAATCAGAGCAGAAGCCTGTGCTTCTGTTTCTGCATCGCCCATCAGCCACAGAATCGAGGCTTCATCACCTGCAGCAATTTCCACATCACGCGCCAGCGCAGCACAAGGATCGTCACCGGCCTCAACACGGCCCGAAAGCACACGCCCCTCAAAGGCGGCCAGCGGATACTCACTTGACCCGCCCTGCCCGATAAATTCTGCGCGATTTGCCGTGACGGAATCAGGGTGGCCATCACAGGCGAGAAACGCGACCCGGCCTCCAAAATCCAGATTATAGGGGTTGGAGGCAAGCAGAGCCCCTGTTGCGGCATCCTGTGCAGGAACAAGGGTGCTGGCGGTGCGCGAACGATGCGCGCCAAGCACCCATTCGGCATAGGCATAGATCCGCAGCCGGACCGCAGATGTGCCCGTATTGCGGATACGCAATCGTGACAATTTTATCGGATCAGCAGGATCGACAAGATGCGTCAATTCCACCTCAAGCCCATTCTGGCTGGTGCGGAAGGTAGAAAATCCCTGACCATGAACGGCTTCATAAACCGCCGCTTCATTGCGCAACATGGCGGCAACGGGAGAAAAACTGGCTCCACTCTCCAGATCATGGATATAAATCCCCTCACCTGGTCGATTGCGCACCGGATCATTGGACCATGGCGTGATCTGATAATCGCGGCTGTTGCGGCTCCAGGTGAAGGCTGCCCCTTCTGCTGAAATGTGAAAGCCAAAATTTTCATTGGCAATCACATTGATCCATGGTTGCGGCGTCACCCTGTTGCCGGTCAGGCGCACCACATAGCGGCGACCATCGCCTTCAAAGCCGCCAAATCCATTCCAGTTGGCAAGCCCTGTGCCATCGGCTTGCTTGTGCTCTGCTAAATTTTTTCCCGATGAAGGAGGAGTTTGGACGATTGCTCGCGGCACATCCTGACGTGGCGGCAGCGTATCAGAGTTGTTTTTTGCAGCCACGCGCGCCTGCAGGGCCGTCAGTTCAGCACGCTCGATCTGGTCGCTGATCCTGCCATTGCGGGTGTGCAAGACCACACGCGCTGTCGCCAGCAATGTGCGATAGGTCGTCTCGTCCATCAGGTCGCGGCGCACTGCAAATATATGCTGGCGCGGCCCCAGTTCAGACCCGCGCAGACGGCTGTTTTCGCACAAGGAATCAATGGCCTGCTGCAAATCCTGCACATAGGAAGAGGACTGCTCATTGACGATGACCAGATCGGCCATCAGCCCGCGGGCGCGCATATATTCCTGATAGCGCAGAGCTTGTGCAACGATTTCCACATCGGCCAGATCGTCAATGCGAATGGCGAAGATCGGATAATCCCCCGAAATACTGGTCGGCCACAGGCTTGATTGCTTGCCAAGCCCTTTGGCGATCGCATCAGAGGGCAGCCGCAAATCCGTATCCGGATAAAGGAGATAGCCTGACAGGCTTTGCCCGATTGCCGCATCGGCAAGGCTCAGTTCCAGATGGCGCGTCTGCACCTGCGAGCGGGTCCATGACAGCATTGCCTGACGGGCAAAACTTTCAGGATGGTCGAGGCGATTGATGGCATCATCCAGTTCTTCACGCGCAGCCCCAACGCAGGTCCAGAAGGTCAGCGATACTTTCTTGTTTGCCGGCACCCGCACCTTGCGGCGCAATGCAATGACCGGATCAAGCGTAAAACCGCTTTGGCCGCTCAATCGCGCACCGGGGTCCATGGCTGCCGGATTGGCAATCGTGCGCCCGCGACCAATAAAGGCGCGCCTGTCCGTTTCGGCTTCGCTGTCGCGGGGAAGTCCGGTTGGGTCAGAAATGAAATGAACCATGACAATGTCAGGCTCATTGTGATCTCGCTTTTGCCTGCGGGCAAAAATCGCCCCCTTATCAGCAGTAATTTCTGTTTCCACAAACATTTTGGAAAATGCCGGATGGGCGTTGTCCGCCATTTCCGGGGCCAGAACCAGTTCTGCAAAAGACGTAACCTCGATATAGCGGTCGTCCGAACCATCATTGTGAAGGGTAATGCGCCGCCCCTCGCCATGGCCTTCGGAAATGACGATACATTCGACCTCGGAGCGCAATGTCTGAACATTCTTGACAAAAACGGCCTTGTCATCCGAAAAACGGGTCTGTGTAATTTCACCCGGTGCCTGCTTCGGTTCGACTGTCGCCGACCACCATTCACCACTGTCCACATCGCGCAGGAACAGATAGCTGCCCATCCGGTCTTCAACCGGATCGGGATGCCAGCGCGTGACCGAAAGGTCGCCCCAGCGGCTGTAGCCAGAACCGGTTGCCGTCAGCATCATCGAATAATGACCATTCGACATCAGGCTGGTGGCGCGCAACGCACTTACCGGGTCTGATATGATGCGCGTATCGAGGCTTTGCGTCTCCTGCCCGTCCATCAGCGGACGCTCCTCGGCTTCCGTACGCACCGTATCGGCGGGAATTTCACGCGGCGCCTTTTCCTGAAGCAGCAATTCAGCCGCTTCAATCACCGGATCGGAATGAAAACGATCCCGCAAGCGGCCTTCATAAACCACATTGGCAATTGCCGCGATCGACATGCCTGAATGATGCGCATAATAATTTTGCACCACCGCATGGTTTTTCCCTTCGGGCACACGTTGTGGCGTGAAATCCACCGCATCATGATAGCCATAGCGCCCAAGCGCACCAATGCTTTCAAGGTGTTTCAGGTTTTCCACGGCCTCACGCGGCATGAACTGCGCCGCCAGAATGGTGGCATAAGGTGCAATCACCAGATTTTGCGCCAGTCCGCGCTTGAGGCCCAGCCCCGGAACGCCAAAATTGGTATATTGATAGGTCAGCTCACGGTCGCGGGCATTGTAAGCAGCTTCCGAAATCCCCCATGGCACATTGCGCGAGCGGCCATACTGTATCTGGCGCTTGATGATAAGATTGTTTGTCTGGTTGAGCAGGCTGCCCTGCGGCTCCTTCATCACCAGCGGCGGCATCAGATATTCAAATATCGAACCCGACCATGATATGAGCGCACCACGAAAACCGACTTCCACGATGGGGCGTCCCAGCTTGAACCAATGTTCGGTTGGCAGATCGCCCTTGGCGACAGCAAACAGCGATGTCAGCCGCGCCTCGGATGCCAGAAGGTCATAACAGGCCTCGTCAAGCTGGTGCTCTTCTGCCCGGTAGCCGATGGACAGCAGTTTACGCTCACGGCGCATGAGGAAAGAAAAATCCATCTCAAAAGCATAGCGGCGTGCACGTGTGTGCAATTGCAGCAAGCGGCTACGCAAATCTTTTACCGTATGATCATCGCTGTGCGAATCCTGGACATGCGCCTCGCAAACGCCATCCAGACGGGTGGCCCACCCCCTTAAATCCTCTGAGAGCCCGGAGCCGATTTCCCCATCTATGGCCATTGCCAGCTTGCGGATTTCACCCGAAAGAACTGAAAGGTTGAGGGTTCGGATTGAAGCCATTTCAGGCTGTTTCTGAATCGTGCGCACCGCCCGGCGCATGCCCTCCAGCCGATCCGCCAGCCGCTGGCGCAAGGGACGCAATTGGCGACGGTCATCAGGCAAGGCCGCAAGGCTTTCTTCCAGAATCGCAACCACATCCAGAACGCCTTCAAAATCACCATGCAAATGCACCGATGGCGCTTGTGACCACTGTGCACATGCAGCCGCAACGGCCACCAGATGACCAGCCAGATTGCCGCTGTCTACAGATGAAATATACAAAGGATGCAGGGGTTTAAGCGTCTTTGTATCATACCAGTTATACAAATGGCCGCGCTCGCGGGGCATGTTTTCAATGGTTGCAAGCGTTGCCTCCATGCGGGTAACGGCATCCATCATGCTGATCCAGCCAAAATCACGCGCCGAGACCACAGACAACAGATAGACCCCCACATTGGTGGGCGAGGTACGCGAGGCCACAACAGGCGCCGGGCTTTCCTGAAAATTGTCAGGCGGAAGGAAATGATGCTCTTGCGTGACAAAGGTTTCATAATAAAGCCATGTGCGCCGCGCCGCGACACGCAGGGCATATTTGTCGGATGGCGCCAGTCGCAAACGATCCTCGGTCTCGGCCGAGCGGCTGATGAGCCAGGCAAAAGCTGGCGAACCGATCCAGAACAGGGCAAAGAAAAAAGCCACAAATGCACCGGTGGAATCGGCATAAACCGGCAATGCAACGCCGATAATGGCAATGATCACCGCCCCATACATGGATGAATAATAAGAGCTGAGCTCATTTGCGCCGCTCTTGTGAGCCTGCGAGGCTGTGCGCCATTCCAGCAGATTCTTGCGCGAAGCAAAAAGCCGATACAGGGTGCGGATGATGGCATCACCCATCATCCAGGCCGAATGCGCCATCAGCACAACGCGCAGCGCCACCAAAGCCGTTCCAAAGGCAATATCGCGACCCAGCGCCGAAAAATGCCCGCGCGGCGTTGAATCCCGGCTTTTGGGCCATAAGCCATCCACGATATTGAAGGTGGGAGCCATGAACAGCGACAGGATCAACAGCGCCTGCCATTGGGCCGCCTGTGTAAATGGCAGCAGCGTCCAGCCTGCAATGGCCGCCATCACCCAGAAAATCGGGGTAAGTGTGCGGCGCAGATTATCCGTCATTTTCCAGCGGGAAAGGGCAGGAACGCCGGAACGCGGATTGAAAATGAAATTAAGCAACTGCCAGTCGCCGCGTGACCAGCGATGCTGGCGCGAGGCATCAACCAGATAGCGGGTCGGATAATCTTCAACCAGTTCCACATCGCTGACCAGCGCCGAGCGGGCAAAAGCGCCCTCAACCAGATCGTGGCTTAAAATGGTGTTCTCATCGAAACGGTCCTTGAGCGCTGCTTCAAAGCTGTCGATATGATAAAGGCCCTTGCCGGTGAATGTGCCGGCCCCGAAAACATCCTGATAAAGATCAGAAACGGCAAACACATAAGGGTCAAGACCGCGGTCCGAGGAAAAGACACGCTGGAAGAATGAAGCCTCGTCACCCGACGTCAGTGAAGGCGTTATGCGTGGCTGCAAAATAGTGTAGCCCGCCGTCACCTTGCGCGCTTCTGGATCATAATGGGGGCAATTTAGCGGGTGCGCCAGCTTGCCGATCAACCTGCTGACGGCATCGCGGGTGGTGCGGGTGTCGGCATCCAGTGTCATGACATAAACGATATTTTCAGGCAACGGGGCTTCTGGCGGCAGGAAGGTGGTGTCACCATCGCCCCGCAGTAAAAGATTCAACTCATGCAATTTACCGCGTTTGCGCTCCCATCCCATCCATGTGCCTTGTGCGGGATTGTAAAGCCTGTGCCGGTGCAGAAGATGAAAGCGTGGCGCAGATTCTGACGGGTAACGCTGGTTCAACCGGGCAATTTCGGCGCGTGCAAAGTCAAGAATTTCAGTGTCTGAGGCGCTCAGTTCACTGTCACTGTCAGGCCAGTCGGAAAGCAGCGCGAAATAAAGTTCATCCGAAACATTGGCAAGATGATGCACCTCGATATTGCGGATGTTTTCCTCAACATCATCGTAAGATCCAATGAGTGAGGGAACCACGACAAGTGTGCGGGCGCTAGCGGGAATTTCTTCCTTATAGTCATAGCCGATCAGGCGCGTCGGCTTTAAGAAAAGCAGCACCACCGTATTGAAAAAACCCAGCGCCCCTTCACTGGCAGGCACCGAAAACAGCACCAGCATAAGTGCCACGGCCCATGTCGGCAGGCCAAGCGCTGCAAGTGCATTGCCACTCATGACAAGCAGCAGCACAGTCAGCGCAAAGACCGGAACGGCAATGCCCAGCCAGCCAGCCCTGCTAAAGGAACGTTTCAGCGACAGGCTAAAAGGCACCTGATAGCCAAGTTCTTTTTCCAAGACCGGGCGCAAGGGGCCAACCAGATAAAAGCCGACATCGGATGGAGCGCCCGCCATTTCAGGGCGACCGGCAGATCGGGCAGCCATGGCCACAGCCATTTCGGCAACATCATATTCCGAATGAGGCGCAGAACGACGCGCCAGATCCTCAATTGCTGCGCGATACTGGTCACGCGAGGCAAAGGTAAGTGTCGAATAGTCGGATTTTTCACGCAGAAGGGCGTCAATACGGCTGACATCTTCAAACCAGACCGTCCAGTCAATATCATTGATAAGGCGCAAGCCCTGGATGATATTGCCCGTGGTGACATTGCCTTGCGACAAGGTCTGGTGTTCTTCAATGATGATCTGCTCGGCATCCGAACCAAATTTTTCCAGTTCACCTTCCAGCCATTCCAATGCCCTGCCCGCATTTTGCGACCCATCACGCAGGCGATAAAGAAGCTGAGTGGAAAAACTTGTGTCGCGTGCATAGGCACGATAGCCAGACATCATCTGCTCACGGTTGCCGCCATTTGCCGAAGCCAGCGCATGATCGGCCACCTCATTGGCAATCAGGCGCATCTTGCGCGCACTTTCAACGCGAACAGCAATGCGTCGCAAATTTTCGATCAGCACAAATCGCAGCAGCGAAGGAAGCGCCCAGACCTCCCCGATTCTCATCGGCTCAACAGATTGGAACCCGTCAACAATCGCCTTGAATGCCTGCGCCGATATCGAACTGTCGGAATGGGCAACAT
The DNA here is from genome assembly GCF_042656785.1 of Aquamicrobium segne. Lineage (NCBI taxonomy): Bacteria > Pseudomonadati > Pseudomonadota > Alphaproteobacteria > Hyphomicrobiales > Phyllobacteriaceae > Aquamicrobium > Aquamicrobium segne. Next base: position 9,537 of record NZ_JBHSLL010000002.1, on the reverse strand, counting down.
AAGCCCATGCAATGGCAAGCGCTCTTGGTATTTTCAAACCAGCCTTCAGTTCAATTTCCGGGAGTTGCTGGTAAAAGCGGCGCGGCAGGTCACGCTTGATCTGATATATGGTTTCTTCAACCAGATAATTATTATCCAGCAACCATTGGGCCGCGGGTGTAACGGTTTCGCCCTTTGCCTGCGCCGTATTTGTCGAGCGGTAAACCTCTAATACTCTGGTCGCAGAATCACGAATGCGGCTCTGAAAATCCAGGCCCGCAAAACCTTCCACACTTTGGATATCCCCTCTGGCCATTTGCTGCCCGAGCAGATGCAGCCGGTCTTCCTGAAAAAATTGGGCACGGATCGGCGGCTCTTCTTCAAGAGGTACGGCCACTGATGTGGTTTCAAGGCTATCCGGGCTGATTTGAAGATTCATTGATAGTCCACAGGTCAAGAAATAATGGCCCACAGGTCAGGAAATGATGGCGGTCGGAGCCTGACCACCCTCAATATATACAATTTAAGAGGCAAAAGGTTGCAGCACGGGGTTACTTTGTCACACATGCAGTGTGCAATGGCGCAAATGCTGCGTTGCATAAAGATTTGCTACAGCCATTGTTGAATGAGCGAGATTGCAAACCCGACACGGCTTTGCCCTGTATGATAAAGCCGGATATTTGTGCAGCGCCAGACAAAACTGTCTGGCTGCAAAATCATCTTGTTTAGCCGCATTTGTGCAGCGCCAGACAAAACTGTCTGGCTGCAAAATCATCTTGTTTAGCCGCATTTATGCAACGCCAGACAAAGCTGTCTGGCTGCAAAATGCTTAAATAGCTGCGGTGATGATCATCTCCACCTTGAGATCCGGGTCTGCCAATTTGGCCTCGCCAGTCGCTCTTGCCGGTGTATGTCCTTGTGGAATCCACGCTTCCCAGGCACTATTCATTTCATCAAAAGTTGACATATCGGCCAGCCAGATAATGGTTTGCAAAATTTTGGTCTTGTCAGTTCCTGCCTGCGCCAGAAGCTGGTCCACAGTTGCCAGAAGATTGCGTGTCTGCTCTGCAACCGTATTGCCCTCGCCTACCTGGCCAGACAGATAAACAGTATCGCCATGAATGACGATATCACTCATGCGCGGGCCAATATCCAAACGACGGATGGTCATCTTTGTTTCCTTCCTGAAATTCATGCCTGTATGGGACATCATAGATAGAACTATTTTTTGCTGTAACAGCAAGCCCGCTGACTCTTGCCGGTTTTTTAAAAAAACATCTGCACTCAGAAATTGCGCAGCTTGCCTGCAAGTTTCAGCTTTGGCATGTAGAGAAAAACTGCCACCTGAGTGGCCTGACCCTATCCGAGGTGTTTTATGGAAATCCGTCAAATCAGTGAAGATTATTCCGTCACAGGCCAGATCGAGCCTGCCGATGTGACACAAATCGCAGCCGCCGGCTTCAAAAGCGTGATTTGCAACCGACCCGATGGCGAACAGGCTGATCAGCCAAAGCAGGATGCTGTGCGCGCGGCTGTGGAATCTGCCGGTCTGACCTTTCGCTATATTCCCGTTATCAGCGGTCAGATAAGTGCCGACAATGTTGCCGAACAGGCCAAAGCGCTGCAAGAACTTCCTTTGCCGATTCTTGCCTATTGCCGCTCAGGCGGGCGTTGCACCAACCTCTTTCTGGCTGTTCAGAAGATTGTTTGAAACCATAATATCTGGGTCCAGACTTTTATTCGGGCTCAGACTTTGACGGGTCATGGTGTCGCCACCATGACCGCCTTTTCGAGAGACTGCTTCAAGCAGCGCCGGGATAGTTCGGGCTTTCGCGCGTGATGGTCACATTATGGGCATGGCTTTCGCGCAGGCCCGCATTGGAGATGCGCACAAAGGTGGCGCGCTCACGAAATGCTGCAAGATCACGCCCGCCCACATAGCCCATCGAGGCTTTCAGGCCGCCTGCAAGCTGATGCAGGACGCCACCAACCGGCCCCTTGTAAGGAACCTGCCCTTCAATACCTTCAGGCACCAGTTTGAGCGTATCGCGCACTTCCGCCTGAAAATAACGATCGGCAGAGCCACGCGCCATGGCGCCAACAGAGCCCATGCCGCGATAGGCCTTGAAGGAGCGGCCCTGATGCAAATAAACCTCGCCCGGGCTTTCTTCGGTGCCGGCCAGCAGCGAACCAACCATGACGGCTGTTGCACCGGCCGCCAGCGCCTTTGCCACATCGCCGGAAAACTTGATGCCACCATCGGCAATGATCGAGATATTGGCTTTGAGGCCAACCTCGACTGCGGCCATGACAGCTGAGAGTTGCGGCACACCCACACCTGCCACGATACGGGTCGTGCAGATCGAGCCTGGCCCGATACCGACCTTGACCGCATCGGCGCCGGCATCGATCAGGGCCTGCGTTCCCTCGGCAGTGGCAACATTGCCAGCCATGATACGGATGTCGCTGGAAAGTTTTTTGGCCCGCGTCACCGCATCCAGAACGCGCTGCGAATGGCCATGGGCTGTATCGATCACCAGAAGATCAACGCCCGCATCAATCAGCCGCTCTGCCCGCTCAAAACCATCGGTACCGACGCTGGTGGCGGCCGCAACCCGCAAACGACCTTGCGCATCTTTTGACGCATTGGGATTGAGCTGGGTCTTTTCAATGTCCTTGACGGTAATCAGGCCGACACATATTCCCTTGCTGTCGGTCACCACCAGTTTTTCAATACGATTCTGGTGCAGCAGCCGTTTGGCTTCTTCCTGATCGACATTTTCCTTGACCGTAATCAGATTTTCGCGCGTCATCAGTTCATAAACACGCTGAGCCGGATCAGACGCAAAGCGCACGTCACGATTGGTCAAGATGCCAACCAGTCGCCCGGCTGTATGGCCGCCGCTACCGCCATTTTCGACTACCGGAATACCGGAAATGCCATGCGTGCTCATCAAGGCCAGCGCATCAGCCAAGGTTGCATCAGGACCAATGGTGACAGGATTGATCACCATGCCCGATTCAAATTTCTTGACCTGGCGCACCTGTTCGGCCTGCTCAACCGGGGTCAGATTGCGATGGATGACACCAATGCCACCCGCCTGCGCCATGGCGATGGCCAGACGCGCTTCCGTGACCGTATCCATGGCCGCTGAAATAATCGGCAGGTTCAGATCAATATCACCGGCAATGCGCGTGGAAATATCGACTTCACCGGGCATGACATCAGAATGACCCGGCTGCAACAGCACATCGTCAAAGGTAAGCGCCAATGCGCCAGTGGAGGTTTCAATGATTTTTGCCATGGCCTGTATCCCGGATACATAAAAGGGCACGAAAGCCCGCATGGCCCGCGCCGGATCGTCTTTTTCCCCTTCAGGAATGGCAGTGGCTCGTACCACGCTTCCGCACTCCTGAAAAGCCGGGCACGTGCGATTTTATAATATGCGATTTTATGAATCGTCCTGGGCGCCCGATATTGCCCTGCCTCTGAAATCGCGGGCCAGCAGATAAAGCTCTACCGACTCATCGCGCGAAGCTGGCGGCTTGACATGGTGAACGGTGCGAAAATTCTTTTTCAACACATCCAGCAATCCACCTTCCGTGCCGCCCTGAAAGGTTTTTGTCAAAAAATGCCCGCCCGGCTGCAAAACCGACATGGCAAAATCGGCGGCCACCTCGCACAGATACATGGTGCGTAAATGATCGGTGCGCCGATGCCCGGTTGTGGGAGCCGCCATATCAGACAGCACCATATCCGGTTTGCCACCCAGCGCCTCAATCAGCCTGTCGGGCGCATCATCATCCAAAAAATCCAGTTCTAGTATGGTCGTTCCCGGAATCGCATCCATTTCCAGATAATCGATGCCGACAACGCTTGGCGCTTCCACATCCGACTTTACGCGCGCAGCCGCCACCTGGCACCAGCCACCAGGAGCCGCGCCCAGATCGATCACACGCATGCCCGGCTTCAACAGCTTGTATTTGTCATCGATCTCGATCAGTTTGTAGGCGGCACGCGAGCGATAGCCCTCAGCCTTTGAACGCTGCACATAAGGGTCGTTCATATGCCGCTCAAGCCAGCGGCGCGATGATTCCTTCAACCCGCTTTTCTTTTTGATTTTGGTGCGCAGGACTCGGGAAGCACCAATACCGGTTTTTTCTGGTTTCTTCGTCATCGCCACGACCTGTTCCGGCTGGAATGGCGCCATACACCTTCTTCCGCCATCAATTCACTCAATATGCCCTCGCGCAAACCTCTGTCGGCCACGCGCAATCGCTGCGAAGGCCATACCGCACGTATGGCCTCCAATATGGCGCAACCGGCCAGCACAAGATCGGCCCGGTCTGCGCCAATGCATGGATTTTCTACCCGGCTCTGATAATCCCAGCCAACCAGCTTTGCGATCATGCGGTTCACGCTGTCGCGGTCCATCCATAACCCGTCGACACGCCGTCGCTCATATCGGGGCAATTCCAGATGCACACCGGCCAAAGTGGTGACTGTGCCGGAGGTGCCAAGCAGATGAAAGCCCGGACTTTCCAATATGTGATCGAGCTTGTCCCTGCCGTCAAAGGACGTCAGCATCATGGAGACATCATCAACCATGGCGGCAAAAATTTCCGGGGTGACAATGCGGCCGCCAAAGCGCTCAGCCAAAGATACAACACCAACCGGCAACGATGTCCATGAGACAATATGATTTGCAAGATGCCGGGAGCGCCGGCCATGGCTGAGATCAATCAGAGCAATTTCAGAAGAGCCGCCACCTATATCAAACAGCACAAGACCTTTGGTGTCGCGCTCAATCAGCGACCCGCAGCCGGAGACGGCAAGCCGTGCTTCAGTTTGACGGTCGATGATTTCAAGTTTCAACCCGGCTTCTTGGCTGACCCGTTCTAAAAACTGCGCCCCGTTTGCAGCAGACCGACATGCTTCAGTGGCAATGAGCCGGGCACGCCGGACATTGCGGCTGCGCAGCTTCTCGGCACATATGATCAACGCCTCAACCGCCCGGTCCATGGCCTTTTCACCCAGACGGCCATTGCTGGAAAGCCCCTCTCCCAGGCGCACGATCCGGGAAAAAGCATCGATCACCCTGAACTGACCATAACGGGTGGGAACGGCTACCAGAAGGCGGCAATTATTGGTGCCCAGATCAAGGGCGGCAAAAGCAGGACGTTCTCTCACGGGCGTATGCCGCGTGAAATCCGGGGGCGTCAATCGACGTTTGTTAGCCTGCCCAGCGCCGCTGTCGCCGCCATCAGGCGGCGCATTTTTTGCATCAGAAACCCGGCTCTCCGGTTGCTGCGGGGCTGTGGCGGACTGGCCGTCACGCGCATAAACCTTGCGGCCACGCCGCCGCTTGCGTCGTTTACGAGGTTGCCCATTGCTTGCAGCAGCCCCCGCGCCTCCGGTAGCAACTGGCCTTGCCAGCGCAGATTTATGGCGACCACCAGAATGCGGCGGCGCCTTTGAAAGCACCGACGATTCTGAAGAGCCACCACGCTCCGGCGTTTTTTCGCCAGTGTCGCGGTCTTTCACGCTCGTTCCTTCCGGCGCCGCGCAAACCTGTGATCTGGATGCTGCTGGCGCTCACATATCAAGTTGGTAAAACACTAGCAGTGCTGCCCGCTTTCACCAAGAGCAAAGCTGCAAAAGAATCTGTTGGGTCATTTTTCGCAGTAAAAGGTTGCTGGCAGCGCCTTCATCAGGCATTTCTGAAAATTCGGAATCACCGGGAGCCGATAACTGCATGATTTTTGACCACTCCGCATGGAGAGGCTTGCTGGGCAAGACAGTTTGCGCATGAAACTCAAGCGCTATTTCTGGCCGACAATCGGACTGGCAGCCGTTACATTTTCCATTTGGATTTTGCTGGATGAGTTGCGCCACATCTCTCTTGATGACGTGCAAGACAGCCTTGCGGCAATTCCCGTCAGTGGCTGGGGTCTGTCCATACTGAGCGCGCTGGTCGCCTATATTGCACTGGCTGGCTATGATCACATCGCACTTATACACCTTGGCAAGCGCATTTCCTGGCTGTTTGTCTCGCTGTGCTCTTTCACAACCTATGCGTTGTCTCACAATATTGGTGGCTCGGTATTTTCCGGCGCAGTCATTCGCTACCGCGCCTATGCCACCAAGGGTTTGACCGGGCAGGAAGTGGGCAGTCTGGTCGCCATATGCTGGTTCACCTTTGTTTTATCGACACTGAGCGTGGGCGCCATCGTGCTGTTTCTGGCGCCTGACCTGCCGGAGCGATTTTCAAGTCTGGATTTTGAAAAATTCTCAGGGGCATCGGCCATGGTTTTTCTGGCTCCTGTCATCGCCTATATTTTTGGCTCATGGCTGCATTTGCGCCCCTTGCGCATCGGCTCTTTCGAGCTTCATTATCCACGTCTTCCAATTGTTGCGCGCCAACTCACCATTGGTCCTCTGGAAATTCTGGCTGCGTGTGCGATCATTTATTTCGCACTGCCACAGACTGGAAACCCCGGTTATCTCGTGGTGCTGGGTGTGTTTCTGGTGTCTTTTTCAGCAGCACAAATTTCCCATGCACCGGGAGGGCTGGGTGTTTTGGAAGTGGTTTTCCTGGCCGGTCTGTCAGACATGGAAGTGGCCGATGTTCTGGCTGCATTGCTCATATTTCGTCTGCTTTATCTGATAATTCCATTTATCCTCAGCCTTGGTGTCGTGCTCCTGTTTGAGCGCGCACAACTGCAACAGCGTGACGATGCCGACATTTAAGCACCACACCCCGATTGTAGCTTCAGTCGGGGTTGACTAATTCATTCGGCAGATTAAAAGGCACCCACCTGCTGCAAACAGGAATCAAATGCTCTGTTTGCAAAACAGGTCCTGCTGGGGAATAGGTTAACGGTAGACCCGCGGACTCTGACTCCGTTAGTCCTGGTTCGAATCCAGGTTCCCCAGCCAAACAAAATCAAGCACTTAGCCTAAATCCCACCCCACCGAAATCGCTCCATGTCGCGTTTATGTCGCATTGGCAGACGACAGAAGCCGCCGCTCGGCCTCGGCCAAAGCGTCAAAATCATCGGTGGAGGGGAACAAGTGCCGTAAACGTCCATCGTCATCGTGATCGATGAATGTCCCATCCGCTCCTGCACAACCTTGGGCGGAAGGGCAAGGCCTCCGTCTTCAACGCGGTTGATACACCAGCTTGCGTAGAAGTGCCGGAGGGCATGGAGGCCGGTGTACTTTGCGGTGATGATCGGGTTGCCTTCTTCATCCTTCTTGCCGCTGTCGGCCGTCACGCCTGCCGCAATCTGCGTCGGGATAAGGCCGCGCTTGATGATGTTGGCGTGATACTCAATGTTGCCCTCGCCGTTCGGGAAGACGAGACCGAGGTCGCCCTTCGGGCATTGCAACTTCTACTCGCGGAGCGTGTTCACGACAATCGGCGGCAACGGGATCGTTCGTTGCCCGGCATCCGATTTCGGCATCCCCATTTCTTGATAGCGGTCGGCCCGCTGGCGCACATGCAGAAGGCTCCGCTTCAGGTCAATGTCATCCCACCGCAGGCCGCGCAGTTCGGATGAGCGGAGGCCCGCAAAGATCGCTGTCAGCAGAAACGGGCGATATCGACCTTCGGCTTTCTGGATGATCCGGCCGACCTCGGCAGGCGTGGGAATATCAACGCCAGCGCGCAGGCGAGCTTTCTGACGCTTCTCCACGGCGCTGGCGCGGTTCTTGCCGCGCCGCTGCGCTATCTCGCGCACCACGTTACGGGCGACAAGGCCCCGCTCCTGCGCATCGGCGAGGATGCTGCCGAGGCTGACCGTCACGCGCTTCACCATGGTCGGTGAGCGGCCTTCGTCGCGAAGCTGATCTTGCAGGGCGCGCACGCCGGGCACGGAAAGCTTGGATAGGAGCGTGCGACCGACGAAGGGCTTCAGGTGCAATTCAAGATGGTTTTCGTACTGGTCCGTCGTCGTCCGCTCAAGCCCTGACGCCTTGCACGACTTGATCCAGTTGTCGCCTGCCTCGCCGACTGTGATCGTGGCGCGGTCGGCAACATGAACGCCTTCACTAACCTCGATTTTTACCCGCGCTTCATAGGCGTCCGCGTTTTTCTTCAGACGGAACGTTTTCTGCCGGCGCACGCCATTGATGTCGGCATAGTCAACCTTCCACGCGGTCTTTTCCTCGCCCTTGGTCGTCGTCCAGATGCGCTTTCGAACAGCCATGTCAGAACCCCTTCCCTGCATTGCGGACACGCATAGCCGCGACGCGGCACCGATCCGAGCAATAAACGGAATGCGACCGGCGGCCGGTCAACGGTCCCGTCAGATATGCTTTGTGGCAATGTGCGCAGCGCGTCATTGTCGCGCCAGCTTCAACTGCGAACGCGGCCTCCATAGCCATGAGAGAGACCAAAGAACTCGCCCGAACAATCAGACTGCTTCGACCTGTAGCTTCGGACCACTCGAAGGCGGGACGCAAGGTTGTTCCGGTCTCGTGAAGGAGTTCGTTTGCGACCTCGGAGCGGCGCTCGGAACTATCGACGGAGGTCAGCGAAAACAAATCCGTGAGGTTTTCGCGATGCCATTCAATCAGCTCTGGATAGTATGAATGGCCGCGCCCGCCGATGTGATCGGGAAACCCGAAGCGGCTTATGAAATCAATAATATCGCTCGCCGAGTTACAGTTTACGAGGCGAATAGATAGCGGGTCTTCAAGATTGTGCACCCGGAACGCTACCGGCTCAAATCGGTCGGAGCGAGAAGCAAACACTTTTCCGTCTGGCTTTTCGAGCGTGGCAGCAAGTGCGTCCTCGAGCAATTCGACGCCATCGACCGGCCTGCGCCATTCAAGGTGAATAGGTATCATCGTTACGCTTTCTTCTGCGAGTTGCGGATATGGGATTTAACTTATTTTCTCCAACGGCACAATATGCTACCAATTGTTACGGACTTTTTCTATAGTTCATAACAATGCGGAGTATGAAGATGAGCGGTAATGAAGGCATCAGTGCCGGGAACGACATTGTTTGGGGGGCCGCCGCGATTGCGAAGGTGATCAACCGCACGCCCCGGCAAACCTACGGTCTGCTGGAAACCGGAGCCCTTCCGGCCAAGAAAATCGGAGGCCAGTGGGCGGCATCGAAGCAGAAGCTTCTTTCCTTTTTCGCGGAGGCGGCTTGATGGGCGTCCAAGTTAACGTGGGCGATCACATCGTCTGGATTGGCGGGCATCACTGGCCCCGGCCTCAACCAGAATGCGATCTACGTGGCCTGCACTGGCCACATGCGGGTGGCGGCATCGAAATTGAAAGCTCGCCTGCGCTGCTCGAAATGCGGCGAGGTCGCGTCATGACAACGCGCAAGAAAAAGCCCGCCGGGCGAACGGCGGGCTGATTGGAAAGCTCTAGCGAGCAGCAAAAGGAATAATGAATATGTCAGATAGAGCTAATCAAAGCAAGAAGCCCGCACCATGGTTCAGGGTTTTTTCGGCAGAAACCATCACTAGGTTGTGGTGACGATTTAAGGTTTTGGGATTCCCATCCGGTTGCAAATCAGATTCAACGCTGATTTT
>NZ_JBHSLL010000001.1:0-32650 GCF_042656785.1 Aquamicrobium segne | reverse complement strand
CCCGCACAGAAACTGAAAATGGCCATGTAAGTTCTACAAATGCACCCCGTTAAAAAAGGGGAGATTACCATGCAAAAAATCACTTGCGCCAGTTTGCAAGTGCGGCTTCGTCTGAATCTCGGGCTTCAACCCAACCGCCCTCCGTTCCGTCAACAGCATGTTCCTTCTTCCAGAACGGTGCACGTGATTTCAAAAAATCCATCATGAAGCTGGCGGCTTCAAAGGCTGCCTGCCTGTGTGTCGAGGCGGCCATGACCAAAACGATATTGTCACCCGGTTTCAGTTTTCCATGGCGATGAATGATGGTTAGCCCCTGCAAGGGCCATCGGCTGACGGCCTCTTTGGCTATGCGCTGCATTTGTGCTTCTGCCATGCCGGGATAATGCTCAAGCTCCAGCGCTGAAAGGCGCCCTGCCTCATCGCGGCACAGCCCGCTAAATGTTACAATTGCACCAATATCGCTGCGACCATCCGTCAGGCGCGCCATTTCTACTGAAATATCAAAATCCGCAGTCTGGATGCGGATATCCGGCGCAATATCCCTCATGAGGTTCAGCCACCTGTCATAGGCGGGAACAGAGCAATTTCCTGAGCGCCAATAATGGTTTCGTCATGGCTCACATGTTCGTGATTTATGGCTACCCGAATTACGTCCGGGTGCTGCAAGGCGTTTTCATATTCTTCACCCTGTTGTTTCAGCCAGTTCAGCAAATCGGAAACAGTCTGAATATTTTCCGGCAGGTCAACATCTTCCTGCTCCTTGCCGATACGCTCGCGCACCCACGCAAAATAGATAAGTTTCATCGCCTCACTCGTCGATAATATGCTTCAGGCCGGCTCGAAAATAATCATAGCCCGTATATAGGGTCACAATGGCGGCGATCCAAAGCAACACCAGCCCGGTTTGTGTGGTGTAGGGAAAGATTTTATCGCCAGCCGGGCCTGCCAGAAGAAAGGCGATTGCGACCATCTGGATTGCGGTTTTCCATTTGGCCAGTTGAGTGACCGGAACGCTGACTTTGAGCGCCGCCAGATATTCACGCAGACCCGAAACAAGAATTTCACGGCATAGAATAATGATTGCCGCCCAAAGCGACCAACCGGCAATTCCGCCTCGCTGGTCGGTATCTGCCGCCAGAAGCAGCAGGCAGGTCGCCACCAGCAGCTTGTCGGCAATCGGATCAAGCATACGCCCGATATTGGAGGTCTGCTTCCATGCGCGGGCAAAATACCCGTCAAAATAGTCTGTAACGCTGGCAAGAGCGAAAATCGCCAGTGCTGACCAGCGCGCAAAATCACTCGATTTAAGCTGGCCTTCCAGATAAAAACACAAAACCACCAGCGGCACCGCCAGAATACGGGCATAAGTCAGCATATTTGGCAGGTTAAAAGCTGATCTGGCCATTTCTCAAACTCATTACAGACAAATCGGAAGGGTTTGGTACCTAGGGTCAGGACCTAAAGCCTATCGTGATCTTTCAGTTCCACGGCCTGCTTCAGGTTCTTGTTTTACGCATGTCTTTATCACGAAACCAAAAGCAGTTTCAAAAGACAGGAACCAGTCAAATCAGAAGGCGCGCGCCGGAGCAAGCCCGGGCCTGGCATGAAAAGCCAAGGGCTTTTAAAACCTGTCATCCCTTCTCATGAAAGTGATCATAAACAAGCTGGGCAATGCGCTGTGAAATGCCTTCCACCGCCGCCAGATCTTCCACCGCAGCGCCGCTGACTGCCTTGGCCGTTCCGAAATGATGCAGCAAAGCGCGTTTTCGCGTCGGGCCAATGCCCATAATTTCATCCAGCGGGCTGCTCACCATTTCCTTTTTGCGGCGCGCCCTGTGCGAGCCAATGGCAAAACGATGCGCCTCATCCCGCAGGCGCTGCACAAAATAAAGCACCGGATCGCGCATGGGCAATGTAAAGGGTATTTTGTCCCGGGTAAAAAACCGTTCACGCCCCGCCTCACGGTCCTGCCCCTTGGCGACACCGATTGCAACAACACGCTCCTCGATGCCCAGATCCGTCAAAATCTGGCGCACCGCACTCATCTGCCCCTGCCCGCCATCAATCAAAATCACATCCGGCCAGGCGGGAAACCCTTCAGCGGCTTCAATTTCACCGGCATCTTCTTTACTAGCATCTTCCTCGGCATTTTCCTTGAGCAGGCGTGAAAAGCGGCGCTCCATCACCTCGCGCATCATGCCAAAATCATCGCCGGGGGTAATGGTCGTGGAGCGGATATTGAATTTTCGGTACTGGTTTTTTACAAATCCTTCCGGTCCGGCCACAATCATGGCCCCGACCGCATTGGTGCCCATGATGTGAGAATTGTCATAAACCTCAATGCGCACAGGAACTTTCGCCAGTCCGAAAGTGGTGGCAAAACCTTCCAGCAAGCGCGCCTGAGTGGAGGTTTCGGCAAGGCGTCGCCCCAGTGCCTCACGCGCATTTTGCAAAGCGTGGTCGCTTAAATCCTTTTTCTCACCACGCTGTGGAACAGAAATTGATATTTTGTGCCCTGCCCGCGTGCTGAGCGCCTCTGCCAGAAGCTGCTTTTCTTCAATATCCTGTGACAGAAGAATGACGCGCGGCGTGGGCTTGTCATCATAAAACTGGGCAAGAAACGCTCCCAAAACCTCGCCTGCCTCCAATGCCGGATCAGCTTTTGGAAAATAGGCCCGGTTGCCCCAGTTTTGCCCCGTGCGGAAGAAAAACACCTGAATGCAGTTTTGCCCACCCTCCTGATGGATAGCAAACACATCGGCCTCCTCCACCGTTTGCGGGTTGATGCCCTGATGGCCCTGAACATGTGAAAGCGCCACAATGCGATCGCGATAAATGGCAGCCTGCTCAAAATCGAGATTTTCGGAAGCGTGCTGCATGGCGCGTGAAATGTCTTCTTTCACACTCTGGCTGCGGCCAGACAAAAACGCCTTCGCCTCCTTGACCAGTTTGGCATAATCTTCATGCGAGATTTCACCGGTGCAAGGCGCTGAACAACGCTTGATCTGAAACAGCAGACAGGGCCGCGTGCGGTTTGCATAAAATGAATCCGTACAGCTTCTGAGAAGAAAAGCCCGTTGCAGCGAATTGATGGTGCGGTCCACCGCCAGGGCAGAGGCAAAAGGACCGTAATAATCGCCTTTGCGTGACCGTGCGCCTCGATGTTTATAAATACCTGGCGACACATGATCGGAACTGAGAAGAATATAAGGAAATGATTTATCATCCCGCATCAAGACATTAAATCGTGGCCGCAACCTCTTGATAAGATTGGCCTCAAGAAGAAGAGCTTCGGTCTCTGTTCGGGTAACGACAAATTCCATACGCGCTGTTTCATGCACCATGCGCCCAATGCGAACGGTATGAAAGCGGCCTTGCGCATATTGGGTTACGCGCTTTTTCAGATTGCGTGCCTTGCCCACATAAAGTACGTCACCTTCCATATTCATCATGCGGTAAACACCCGGAGCATTGGGCAGGCGCTTGACCAGTTCCTGAATGATCTCGGCGCCGGATCGGCTTTCATTCTCACCTTCCCGGTCCAGTTCAAGACCGGTGAATGAAATGTCGGCTGTTTCAGTTGCAGGCTTCTTGCCTGTCTGTGTCACCTGCGCATCAGGCGCATCTGAAGGCGACTGGCCTGATGATGTGTCGGGCGTTTCTCTGCTCATTCCAGCACACCGGCAATATCAGGCGTTTTCCACGCCAGATGCTGGCCACCGTCTAGCGCAATCATTTGTCCCGTTACCGAACGGGCCTGCCACAGATAGCGGATTGTGGCCCCGAACTCGGAAAGATCAGGACCGCGTTGCAACAGCAGCGCATCGACCTGCTGGCGAAAATCATCCTCATCCTGCCGCATATTGCGCAAGGTGGGCCCCGGTCCGATAGCATTGACCCGGATTTTGGGGGCAAGCGCCTGCGCCATGGTGCGTGTTGCCGTCCACAGCGCCGATTTGGATAATGTGTAGGAAAAATAGCGTGGCGTCAGCCGCCAGACGCGCTGGTCAATCATATTGACCACCAGCCCCTCGGCATTTGCAGGCAGGTTTCTTGCCATGCCCTGCGCCAGCAGCACCGGTGCTTTCACATGAACGGAAAAATGATCGTCCCAATCCTGCCCGCCCAAATCAAGTTTTTTAAAAAAATCATCTCCGCCAAAATCACTCCGGTCAATATCGGGCCCATCACAGTCGGGCCCATCACAATCGGGCCCATCACAATCGGGCCCATCACAATCGGGCAATGAATCATTTTTAAACAGGGACGCATTGTTGATCAGAAGCTGAACCGGCCCCATGGCGGTCGTTACATCCTCAAGCAGTTTTTTCGTCTGGTCTGTATCGGTCAGGTCCGCCTTGAAAGCGCTTGCCCGCCTGCCCTGCCCGACAATGTTTGCAACCAGTTCATCAGCTTGCGCCAGGGAACTGTTGCTGTGAACGGCCACGGCAAAACCATGCGCGCACAAATCCTCGACAATGGCACGGCCGATCCGTTTTGCTCCACCTGTCACCAGTGCAACTGCACCACTTTCATTCATCAATCGATTCCTGCTTGCCGTCATCGCCTGCACCAGTCTGACCTTGCGCCCCGGCAAACGTTCAGACTTTGTTTGTGGCTGCGGCCAGATTGTGGCGAAAGCCCTAAAACCGTGTGCGATTCACGATCTTTGGCCACGCTGCTCCTGACAATATAGATATGGTAACGTCTTGTACCAAGGCTGTTTTACGCTCCCACACAGGCTTGGGCATAAGAATCTGTTGCCTGAATGCAACGCCTCTTTTCCACCTTATTTGCGTCAGGGAATCACCCCAATTCAGGTTCGCTTCTGCCGCATTTGGGAACGAAATTCTGAAATCGATGGGCGGCGGGACCGTTTCCTCCCAGAATTGTTCTGCGCTCACGTTTAGAAAAGCCAGTGTCTGTGGCTGAAGGAGTAATATCATGACGACCAAATTGAAATTTGTCAGGCCGACAGCGACCGCTCTCGCACTTCTTGCTTTTGCCGCCGCCCCGGCCTTTGCCGCGGACGTGGTGATGGAAGAGCCGCCAGCACCCATGCCGATCGCTGAACTGCCGGTGGCTTCCTGGACCGGCCCTTATGCCGGTATCAATCTTGGCTATGGTTTTAATGGCCGCGTAAATCACAGGGATGCCGGTGACCGCGTCAAGACCGATGGTTTCCTCGGCGGCGCCTTCGTCGGTTACAATTACGACATGGGCAATAATTTCGTTGTCGGTGCAGAAGGCGATCTTGGCTATAGCGCGCTCAAGGGCAGCAATGTCAACGAAAAGGCCAAGTCCGGCGTCGAAGGTTCGATCCGTGCCCGCCTCGGCTATTCGGTCAGCCCTGACATTCTGCTCTATGGTACGGCCGGTGGTGCTGCACAGAGCCTGAAGATCACCGATACACTTGGTGACAGCGACCGCAACACCATGGTTGGCTGGACTGCCGGTGTCGGTTCCGACATCAAGTTCACCGACAATGTGTTTGGTCGTGTTGAATATCGTTACACCGATTACGGCAAGGAAACCTTCAACCTTGGCAGTGCTTCCGAGCGTTTCGACTCGCGTGATCACCGCATCAATTTCGGTGTCGGTATGAAGTTCTGATCTGGCATTCAGGATCAGAATATAAAAAAAGCCGGGGTTTTTCCCCGGCTTTTTTACTTGCTGTTTCAGGAGGGAAGATAAGATTTCAGTTCGGGGAATTTTTCATCAAACCGTACAGCCCAGCGCGTCAACCGGCTGCGACCCCGTTCCCATTGCCCCTCAAAACGCAGCGACAAATAGCCAAGCATAGCGCGCACTGCAATCTGGCCTGCCGTAATCTTTTTCGGCAGTTTCGGCGGATTGGCATTTAGATGATCGAGCCCGCGCAAGACCTTTTGCCATTGAGCATCAATCCACTCCTGATGCACTTTTTCTTCCGGCCGCCTTGCGCGCTCATACATGATGGTCACAACACAATCGCAAATACCATCTGCCAGCGCTTCCAGCACTTCAGCATCCGTGCGCTTATCCGCATTACGAGGAAAGAGTGCGTTTTTGGACTGGCGGTTGAGATATTGCGTAATGGCGCGACTGTCAAAAATTGCTCGCCCGTCATCCAGAACAAGTGTCGGAATCTTGCCCAGAGGGTTGGCCCCAATCAATTCAGGCGGTTGCTTGCTTGCCTGAACGAAATGCGACTCCACTTCAATACCCGCATAGGCAGCCGACATGCGCACCTTGGCGCTATAGGGCGAGGCCGATGAATAAAGCACTTTTGGCATTTTTCTTTCCATTTCTTTCAAAGGCGCGCACATGCTGTTTTACAGGCGCTGCCGTGTAAAATCAGGTCGCAAAAAGGCAAAAATCTACTTTAAAACCCGGCAACCGGCATTGTAGACCAGCCAGCGATCAAAGCCGGACACGCAAAATTCAACATTGGCCCCACCCATGGCGGCAAAGCCCTGCCCTTCCTCAATCAGATACGCAATATCGTGCTCATAGCCGTTTGAGAGCGTAACCTTTGCGCTGCAATAATGGCGCGCAATCGGCCATCTTTGGCTGGTTGCTTCGCTGCGGCGCAGATGGATATGATTAAAATCTGCAATCGCAACCTGCGGCAGATTGGGAACATGGCGCACCTGATAGGCAAAATTTCGGGTGATCCGGTTCAGCACCGGCGCTGCATTGCAGATTGTGGGCGCATTTTGAACGTCATAGACGAACATGTCAGCAGCCTGTGCAACCGGCTGCACCAGCAATGTGGTGCAAATGGCGCTCAGGCTCAGAAAAGAGAGTTTGGCGGTGCGGATCATTTCAGCCTCATAAGGTGTTTGACTGCACTGTGAGGATTTCATAATGCGCGGTCAAGCGTCCGTATCTTCACCAGCCAGCCAGTGCAATCCCCATTTCGCGCCCGGCTCGGTTGCCAGCAGGCCATGAAGCTCCGGCAAAATGACATTCAGTTCCTGTTCAAGCACAAATGGCGGATTGGCCACGATCATGCCGGTTCCATCAAGGCGCGGCACCGTCCCTGAAGGCCGGATCATGAAGGTGATATCCAGAATGCGCGGGATGTTTGTGGCCACCAGCGCATTGCGAAATTCAGCCAGAGCCTTGTGATCCTTGATCGGATACCACAGCGCATAAATGCCACCCTGCCAACGACGACAGGCGCGCACCAGCCCTTGTGTCAGGCGCAAAAACTCACCCTCCTCTTCAAAAGGCGGGTCAACAAGCACAAGCCCGCGCTTTTCCTTTGGCGGAAGATGCGCGCCAAGCGCCAGCCAGCCATCCAGTTCGATCACGCGGGTCTGAAAATCCCCTTCAAAACATTGCCGGAGCAAACCCACATCCTGCGGATGGAGTTCAATTGCGCTCAAGCGGTCCTGTTTGCGCAAAAGATGCCGCACGATCATGGGGGAACCCGGATAATGCGTCATTTCCAGATTGGTGTTTACCGAACGCACGGCCTCAAGATAAGGTGCTAAAAATGTGGCTGCCTCAGTGTTCAACTGCGCGTCCGTCAGCCGTTCAATACCTTCCAGCCACTCGCCCGTTTTGCCGGCTTCTTCTGAACGCAGATCATAAAGCCCGATACCGGCATGGGTATCGATCACCCGAAACGGCTTTTCCTTGCGCTTGAGATATTCAACAATACGCGCCAGCACGATATGCTTGACGACATCGGCAAAATTGCCGGCATGATAAGCGTGGCGGTAATTCATCCCTGAACACTCACGCCTTGCGCTGCCAGCGCCGATCCGACGCCTGCTGCCAGTAAGTCACGTCATGGCCCGCCGCTTTCATGAGCTTCCAGTGGCTGCGGGCTGCCTCAAGCTGATCAGCATCATGCCCGTCAAACAAAAACACAGCCCGCTCATAGGCACCAAGATCGGGTGGTTCTGCCCCATCAACCAGAAAGCGGATATGGGCACCATTGGCATTGCCGGTGCCAGTGGTCAGCAGAACCGGCTGCTCGGCAGGAAAACTGTCACGATCCGTTCCATGGGCCAGAAAGGAATCATCGCGATAAGTCCATAAATGCTGGTCGAGTGCATCACGACACTGTTCGGACCCGGTTTGCACCACGGCCCGCCAGCCACGTTGAAGGCTGCGCTCCAGCAGACCGGGCAGCGCATCCTCCAATGTCGATTCCGTCAGATGATAAAACAATATTTCTGTCATGATGCAGCGACCGGCCCGACCATGCCGTCATGAAGCCCGTTATTTCTCATACCCGTTATTCTTCATAATTGTCGCGTACCAGACGGTCGAGCAGCCTGACGCCAAAGCCAGACCCCCAGGAATGGTTGACATCATTAGAAGGCGCGCCCATCGCGGTACCTGCAATATCCAGATGCGCCCAAGGCGTATTGTCTTTTACGAAACGTTGCAGGAATTGCGCCGCAATTATGGCCCCGCCATAGCGTCCGCCAATATTCTTCATGTCGGCATTGGGGCTGTCCAGCAGCTTGTCATAGTCGGCCCCGAGAGGCATCCGCCACAAGCGCTCCTGCGTGGCAAGCCCCGCCTGTGTGAGCTGATTGGCAAGGTCATCATCATTGGCAAACAGGCCCGCATGATGCAGCCCCAGCGCCACCATGATGGCTCCGGTCAGCGTGGCCAGATCAATGATTGCAGCAGGTTCAAAACGAGAGCATCCATACCAGAGGGCATCGGCCAGAACGAGGCGGCCTTCCGCGTCCGTATTCAACACCTCGATCGTCTGGCCCGACATGGAGGTGACAATATCGCCGGGCCGTTGCGAATTGCCGTCAACAGAATTTTCCACCAAACCGACAATGCCCACCACATTGGCTTTTGCCTTACGCGCCGCCAGAGCATGCATAAGCCCGGCAACAGAAGCAGCCCCGCCCATATCGCCCTTCATGTCTTCCATGCCGGAAGAAGATTTCATCGAATTGCCGCCGGTGTCGAAGGTCACGCCCTTGCCAACGACAGCCAGCGGTTTGGCGCCCTTGCGCCCGCCCTCCCAGCGCATGACGACAAGGCGCGCACCACGTGGCGAACCTTGCGCCACGCCAAGCAAAGCCCCCATGCCGGCCTTTTTCATTTCCTTTTCAGTCAGGACCTCAACCTTGACACCCAGTTCAGCAAGCGCCTCAAGGCGTGACGCAAATTCGACAGGTCCCAATATATTGGCGGGTTCATTGACCAGATCACGTGCCAGATTAACACCATCGACCACGGCATGCAGATCGGCAAAGGTTTTTTGCGCTGCGACCGGATCGGCACACATGATCGTGATCTGAGCAGGCTTTTCCTGCGTCTTTTTCTTTTTACCCCCCTCTTTGTCAGCCTCTGGCTTGCGGGTCTTGTATTTTTCAAAAGCGTAAGCGCGCAGCAAAATGCCAGCGGCCAGATTAGCCGCATTTTCGGGTGCAATCGCCTCATCTCCGGGCAGATCAACCAGGATGGTGGCAATTTTTTCCTTGGCGGCAGAAGAAGACACCACACCGCCCAATTTCAGCCAGCCATATTCATCCAGCTCGGTAATTTTTCCCACACCAAGAGCAATCAGCCGGTCCAGCCTGCTTCCTTCAGGTGCAATAACATCCAGCATGGCTCCAAATTTTCCGGAAAAATCAGCAATCTTGAAGGCCCGCCCCAGCACTCCGGCTGTATCCACACTGGCCGCCAGTTTGCCGGGTCCTGATTTTTGAGCCGACAAAAGATAGACATTGCCTTTTTCAGGTACAGAAAAAGCGGCAAAGCTGATGGAAGGCGTCAAGGTCATGGATGGCGGCTTTCGGTTTGGTGAGATATGATTATATCAGGTTTTAAGAGACAATCGTTTTACGCAATATCACAAGCCATGATGGCAATTTCTCTCTTCGGATAAAAGATTGCGCGTTTCAAGCATCCGATATGGATGAATATTTGCGCCATTCTCCATAAACCAGATATTAACCATGGCTTTTTGCTGTTTTTTATCCATTAAGACCATAATGCCTGCAAGCATCGTGGTCCGTACAAAAACCGGGTCGCGTCATTGGCGCGGGCGGAGCCGATGTTTTTTCAACACAGGCACAATGCCAGTTGAACCGCGCGAGACACCATCCGCATGAAACTCATTGAACGCTATATATTGCGCCGTGTCCTGCTGCTGTTTCTGGCAGCACTGGCATGGACGCTGGCGATCGTGTGGACGACACAGGTGCTGTCACGCATTGATCTGGTCACCGATGGCGGGCAATCGGCGCTGACTTTTTTTGAAGTTGCCGCCCTCATCATCCCCACAGTCATTCCCATCGTTGTTCCCTTTGCCGTCGCAGGCGCCGTTGCCCAGACGCTTTCGGGAATGAACGCCGATTCGGAACTGATCGTCATCAATGCGGCGGGCGCCTCCAGAATGATTGTCACCCGACCCATTCTCATTCTGGCAATTGCCGCCGCCATTTTCTGCCTTCTGATGCAGAATTTTATCGAGCCTTACGCGCGCCAGCGCAATCGTGAACTGATCGCCAATGCCCGCGCTGATTTTCTGTCACTGGTTATTCAGGAAGGCACATTTCGCAAGATCGAGGACGGGTTGTTTGTTCAGGTCGGCAAAAGACTGCCGGGAAACCAGCTTGCAGGACTGTTCGTAGCCGACAGCCGAGAAGAAGGCGTCGATCTTGTCTATTACGCCAAGACAGGGGCCGTGGTGGATATGGCCAGCACCAAGGCATTGCTGATGAATGACGGTGTTATTCAGCGAAAAGCGGTCGATGGTGATATTTCCAACATTCACTTCACCTCCTATGCCTTCGATCTTTCCGCATTCGAACCGCAGACCGGCATTGTGACGCTGATGCCCAAGGACCAGACAACCGCCTATCTCTTCAATCCGGACCGCAATGACCGGCATTATAAAAAATCGCCCAACGCATTTGCCAATGAGTTGCACAAGCGGTTTTCCGAATGGCTTTATCCCATCACATTTGCCCTGATTGCGCTTGCTGTTGCCGGTGATGCAAGATCCCACCGACAAGCGCGCATTCATCCGCTGGTGACCACCATCTGCCTGGCCCTGCTGGTGCGCTGGATGGGCTATGTGGTTGAGGGACAAAGCAAAAACTATCCAGGTTTGATTTATACCTTATATGCGGTTCCCATTTTCATGGCCGCTATCTCGGTCTGGTGCATCCAGACACAGCGCGCACTGGAACTGCCGATCGGATGGGTGGACCGGATTTCTGCCTTGCTGAACCGCATATCGCGCCTCATGACCGATTTAAGATTGCGAATTGCCAATGCACGTACGCGCAAGGGATCTGCATGATGGGCTGGACACTTGGGCGCTATTTCTTTTTCCGCTATGCAACAATTGCAGCATGGTTTTTCATCGGCATTTTCGCACTTGTCCTGCTCATTGATTTTACCGAATTAAGCAGCCGTCTTTCGCGCATACCCGATTTCACCTACTGGACGGCTGCGGCCATATCGGCCTTGCGGGTTCCCATGCTGGTTTTGCAAACAGTGCCATTTGTCGGGCTGTTTGCGGCCATGGCCACACTTGTTTCACTCAACCGTAAATATGAGCTGGTGGTGGCGCGGGCAGCCGGAATTTCTGCCTGGCAATTTCTGTTGCCTGTCTGCCTTGGGGCCTTTGTCTTTGGTGTTCTTGCTGTTGCGGTTCTCAACCCGCTGGCTGCCAAAGGGCTGGTCCAGTCACAAAATATCGAGGCTCTGCTGCGTTCGGGCAATTCCAATGAGGTCAAAAATGACACCATACCCTGGCTACGGCAAAAGACCGCTTCAGGTGACACCATCATCGGAGCGCGGGCTATTCTCGCACAAGGGCTGGAAATGTCGGACGCCACCTTCTTTCTGCTGGATGCAGAGGGAAACATCTTTGAACGCAAGGATGCGCGCCGTGCATTTCTGCGCGATGGCTACTGGGAATTGCAAGATGTTACCATACGTCCCTCCGATGGCCCGGGAACACACAAGGCAAGCGATCAGGTTTCCACCGATCTGAAACCGGAATTTGTGCAGGAAAGGCTGGCGCAGGCAGAAACCATTCCCTTTTATGACCTGCCCGGCAAGATCAGAGCCGCCCGTTCATTCGGTCTTGGGGCCAATGGATTTGCCATGCAGTTTGATTCTCTGATCGCCCTGCCCTTCCTTTTGGTGGCCATGACCCTGATTGCCGCAACCGTATCCATGCGTTTTGCCCGCATGGGACAATCGGCAACGATGATTCTGGGTGGTGTTATTGCCGGGTTTCTGCTTTATGTGATTTCAGTCCTCGTCAAAGCCTTTGGCGTGGCGGGCATCGTGCCAACAATTGTTGCAGCATGGTTTCCAGTTGTGGTCGCCATGTTTTTTGGGGTAACATTTCTTTTGTACAAGGAAGATGGCTAGTGAGGGGGCGGTTTTGAACAGCGGGCGGCTTTTCCGATTGTCGCTCCTTTGCGGCGTGAGCGGGCTTGCATGCCTGCTTGCCAGCAGCTTTGCCGGCACACCTGCTCTTGCGCAGAATTTGAGCGATCTTGCCCAGCGTGTGCCATCCGATGCACAGATGCTGCTCGAATCAGATACCCTTGTTTATGACAATGACAGGCAGACCGTTACGGCAATTGGCGGCGTGCAGATCGACTATGCCGGCAACCGGCTGGTGGCCGAGCGTGTCGAATATGACCGCAAGACACAGCGTCTTGTCGCCAGCGGCAAGGTCGAGATCGTTGAAAGCAGCGGCACCAGGATCAGTTCCGAACATATCGACATCACCGACGACTTTGCCGATGGCTTTGTCAATGCGCTGCATGTCGAGACCGTGGACAAGACCTATTTTGCTGCGGAAAGCGCCGAGCGCATGGGTGGAATGCTCACCACCTTCCACAATGGTGTCTATACGGCGTGTGAGCCTTGCGAGGACAAGCCGGACAAACCGGCTATCTGGCGTATCAAATCGCAGTCGATCATCTGGAACAGCCAGAAGAAAACGATTCGCTTCCAGAACTCGAATTTCGAGTTTTTCGGCATGCCGATTGCCTATCTGCCTGCATTCGAGATTGCCGACCCGACTGTAAAGCGCAAAAGCGGCTTTTTGTTTCCATCGCTTTCGTACAAGTCACGGCTCGGCGTGGGCGCCAGCATCCCCTATTATTTTGCCCTCTCGCCCACCTATGATCTGACGGTCAAGGGCAATTACTATTCCAAACAGGGCTTTTTGGGTGAAGCCGAATGGCGTCAGCGCTTCAATAATGGCGAATATAATCTGAAAATTGCCGGGATCCATCAGCAAAACCCCGATGCTTTCAAGATTGATACCGAAAACCGCGGTGAAAACGACGACAATAAATTCCGCGGCATGATGGGAACGCAAGGCAGGTTTGCGATCAATTCACGTTGGGATTTCGGCTGGGACGTTTTACTGCAAACCGACAAGAATTTTTCAAGAACCTATGATATCGAAGGTTTTGACGATTATGTGCACCGCTCAGAGGTCTATCTGACCGGCCTGAACGACAGGAACTATTTTGACCTGCGCGGCATGAAGTTCCAGATTCAGGAAGATATTCTCAAGAGTGACGGCAGCGGGCGTGACGAAAAACAGCCCTGGGTGCTGCCTTCCTTTGACTATGCCTATATTCCCGACGCGTCTCTGGCCGGTGGTCAACTGTCCTTCAATGTGAATGCACGCGCCATCAGCCGTGATCGCTTGCATGAAATTCCCGGTAATGAGCGTATTCTTGGCATCAGTGGCGAAAGCGGACGCCTGACTGCAGAAGCTGAATGGAAGCGCTCCTTCATCACCGATGGCGGCATGGTGTTGACACCGCTGCTCGCCTTCCAGGCTGACGCCAATTATCTTGATGCGTCTTCCGGGTCGCTCGATGCCATCAACCAAATGGCATCAAGCGACGACATGCGCTCGTCCTTCTTCCGCTCCATGGCCACACTTGGCCTTGAATGGCGCTGGCCGATCCTGTTTTCCGCCACAGCATCCTCACATGTGCTGGAGCCAGTCGCGCAATTGTTCATGCGCCCGAACGAGGATTATGTTGGCGGTCTTGCCGTGCCCAATGAGGACGCGCAAAGTTTTGTCTTTGATGCCTCAACCCTGTTTGAGCGTGACAAATTCTCCGGCTATGATCGCATTGAAGGTGGGACACGTGCCAATATCGGCATGCGTTATGTCGCCAGTTTCGATAATGGCTGGTCGGCCAATGCACTGTTTGGCCAATCCTATCATCTGGGCGGTGAAAACTCCTTTGCGGCTCCCGATCTGGTCAATGTCGGCGCCAATTCCGGCCTTGAAAGTGACCGCTCCGATTATGTCGGCATGGTTGGTTTCAGTGCGCCCAATGGCATTTCAGCCTCGCTCAGCGGCCGGTTTGATGAAGAAAATTTCAACGTTCGCCGCACCGAAGCCAAGCTCGGCTATTCGGATGAGGTTGTTTCCCTGTCGGCGCGTTATGCATTTATCGAAAAACAACCCGATTATGGTTTTACACAAGACCGCCACGAAGCCTCGTTTGGCGCCTCAACGCAACTTGCCGATAACTGGCGGATTTTTGGCTCCGGCACTTATGATCTGGAAGAAAAACTGCTGGTCAAGAACGGTATCGGCTTTGGCTATGCCGATGAATGTTTCACCTTTCTGATGACCTATTCCCAATCGCGCGACCGTGTCGACCGGGAAGTTTCCCAGACCGTCGGGTTCAACATCACCTTCCGCACGCTTGGTGATTTCGGCTCTTCCAGCGCCAGTCTTGTTCAGTAAACTGGCATTCGACACGGTTTTGCCGCATAAACGGGACAAAAGCGCTAGTCATAGCCGAATCGCAATTGTGTCATAATGTGAGTTTGAAAGCAGGATGCCTGGAATGCGGAAATACCTCCTGTCTGCAAGCCTTGCTCTTTTCGTCGGTGTGACCGCGATTGGAGCGGCAAGCATATCCACACCGGCGCAGGCGCAGACCAGTGAGATCCGGTATGTCGTCAACAATATACCGATCACCTCGGCTGACATAAAACACCGCAATGCCTTCTTCCGGCTTCAACGGCGCAAGGGCGATGCCGCCAATGAAATGATCGAGCAGACCTTGCGGTTGGCCGAAGCACAAAGACTGGGCATTCGCATTACGGAAAAGCAGGTAAACGACGCCTATGCCCGGTTTGCCTCCAGCAACAAGATGCCGATTGCTCAACTTGACGCTGCCATGAGCCAGTCAGGTGTCACCAAACAGCATTTCAAGGATTTTATTCGCTCGCAACTGGCCTGGAATCAGGCGCTGGGCGCACGCCATCAGGCCGAACAGGCAGGAAGCGGGCTGACCAGCCAGCAGGAAGCGGTGCGCAACATGCTCAAAAAAGGCGGCAGCAAGCCTTCGGCCACCGAATATATGCTTCAGCAGGTAATTTTCGTAATTCCTGCCGCCGAGCGCAAATCAACGCTTGCCAAACGCAAGCGTGAGGCTGAGGCCCTGCGCAGCCGCTTCAGTGGTTGCGCCAATACGCAGCAATTCACCAAGGGTCTGCTGGATGTGACCGTTCGTGATCTGGGCCGTATTCTTGCCCCGCAATTGCCGCCCGACTGGGCCGAGCAGATCAAGAAAACCAAGGCCGGTGGCGCCACAACCATACGCGAAACAGAGCGTGGCGTTGAATTTATCGGCGTATGCAGTGCCCGCGAAGTTTCCGATGATCGCGTGGCCGAACTGGTGTTGCAAAGCGAAAATGCCAGTGCAGGCGCCGATGAGCTTGGCAAAAAATATATGGAAGAGCTGAAGAAAAGAGCAAAGATCATTCAGCGCTGATATGCACACTAATTGCCCTTCCCTTGCCGTCAGCATTGGCGATCCTTCAGGGATCGGGCCAGAAATTGCACTGGCAGCCTGGCTGCAGCGCAATAATGAAGCTGTTACGCCTTTCTACCTGCTTGCCGATCTAGACCTGATGGCGACACGCGCGCGCCTGCTTGGCTGGAATGTTCCCCTCATCGAAACAACGCCTGCGCAGGCAGAAGAGCATTTTTCGCACTACCTGCCGATTGTTTGCCTGAAAAATTCGCTAAAAGACACGCCTGGCCACCCTGACAGCGCAAATGCCCCCGGTATTATCGAGGCCATTAACAAGGCCGTTGCTGATTGCTTTTCAGGGGCGGCTGCGGCCATGGTTACCTGCCCGATCGCCAAAAAGCCGCTTTATGATGCAGGCTTTGCTTTTCCCGGCCATACTGAATATCTGGCTCATCTGGCAGAGCAGAAGGCTGGCAAGCCAATCACACCAGTCATGATGCTGGCCGGGCCACAATTGCGCACAGTACCAGTGACCATCCATATTCCTCTTGCCAATGTGATCACAACCCTCACCACCGATTTGATTGTAAAAACCGCACGCATCACCGCACAAGACCTGAAGAGCCGCTTTGGTCTTGCCAATCCCAGACTTGCCATTTCCGGGCTAAATCCTCACGCTGGTGAAGATGGCGCCATGGGCAGCGAAGACCAGCAGGTGATTGCGCCGGCTGTTGCCATTCTGAAGGCGGAAGGTATTGAGGCTTTTGGCCCCTTACCGGCCGATACGATGTTTCATGCCAGTGCGCGTGCAAATTATGATGTGGCGCTGTGCATGTATCATGATCAGGCACTTATTCCGGCCAAGGCGCTGGCCTTTGATGAGGCGGTCAATGTAACGCTTGGCCTGCCCTTCATCCGCACATCACCCGACCATGGCACCGCCTTTGACATTGCAGGAAAAGGCGTGGCCCGGCCCGACAGCTTTATTGCAGCTTTGAAAATAGCCCACCGGCAGGCTGAAACTGGAAAAGCAAAAATCTCATGAATTTCGATGGCTTACCTCCTTTACGTGAAGTCATTGAACACTATGGGTTGCAGGCAAAAAAAGCGCTCGGTCAGAATTTTCTTCTCGACCTTAATCTGACCGGAAAGATTGCGCGCACTGCCGGTGATCTGTCGCAGGCAATTGTCATCGAGGTTGGTCCCGGGCCGGGTGGTCTGACGCGGGCCTTGCTTTCCCATGGTGCCAAAAAAGTCATTGCCATTGAAAAAGACGAGCGCTGTCTTGCGGCTCTGGATGCAATTTCACAACATTATCCGGGTCGGCTGGAAGTTATTGCAGGCGACGCACTGAAAACGGATTTTTCGCAGCTTGCTCCCGCAGGCTCGCTGGTCAGGATCGTTGCCAATCTGCCCTATAATGTGGGAACGGAACTGCTTGTGCGCTGGCTGACGGTCAAGGACTGGCCGCCTTTCTATCAATCCATGACCCTCATGTTTCAGCGTGAGGTGGCACAGCGCATCGTCGCAGAACCCGGCAGCAATGCCTATGGGCGGCTGGGCGTTCTGGCCGGGTGGCGCACACAGGCGCAGATTGCTTTTGACCTGCCACCACAAGCGTTTACCCCGCCGCCGAAAGTCACCTCATCCGTGGTGCATCTGGTGCCACGCACAGAGCCGCTTCATGCCGATGTCAACAGGCTTGGCAGGCTGACAGAAGCAGCCTTCGGCCAGCGCCGCAAAATGCTGCGCCAGAGCCTCAAGGCGCTGGGCGGCGAGGCATTGCTGGAAAAAGCAGGTATCGACCCGACACGACGGGCCGAAACCTTGAGTGTGGGGGAATTTATTCGTCTCGCCAATGCCATATGATCAACTCAGACCGGTTCATTCAAAAGTTCTGATACAAAATCAAACAATCCCGGTCGCCGATCACGGCGCAGGCGCTCGGCTGTAACGATCGACACCACTTGCGAAAACACCCGGTCAAGGTCATCATTGACGACCACAAAATCATATTCCGTCCAATGCTCGATCTCGTCACGCGCATTATTCAGCCGGGTTTCAATAACGGCTTCCTGATCCTCGGCACGGCGCTTCAGGCGCTCCTTCAACTCTGCCATGGAGGGCGGCAGGATAAAGATGGAGACAATGTCACCACGCATTTTCTCACGCAATTGCTGCGCACCCTGCCAGTCAATATCAAACAGCATGTCGCGCCCTTCGGCCATGGCGCGCTCGGCAGGTCCACGCGGCGTGGCATAATAATTGCCATGCACTTCTGCCCATTCCAGCAATTCATCATTGTCGCGCAGCATTTCAAACTCGCGCAGGGAATGGAAATGATAATGCCGCCCGTCGATCTCGCTGCCACGACGCGGGCGCGTCGTCACGCTGACCGACATTTCAAACTGATTGTCACTTTCTAAAAGATTGCGCGCAATGGTCGATTTTCCGGCACCTGACGGTGAGGACAAAGCAAGCATCAGCCCGCGGCGGCGAATGGGAAAACCGGCTTTTTTTGACGGCATCTGCTACTCCAGATTTTGAACCTGCTCGCGAAACTGATCGACCGCAGCCTTCAGTTCAAGCCCGATGGCAGTTATTGCGGCAGCATTCGATTTTGAGCATAAGGTGTTTGATTCGCGATTGAATTCCTGCGCAAGAAAATCGAGCTTGCGCCCCGTTGCTCCGCCAGTTGCCAACAGGCTGCGAGCTGAAGCCACATGGGTTTTCAAACGGTCAATTTCTTCCCGGATATCGGCTTTTGTCGCAAGAAAAGCAGCTTCCTGATAAAGGCGGGCCTCATCAAGTTCCTGTGTCGTATCGAGCAACAGTCTGACCTGTTCGGCAAGACGTGCGCGAATGGCTGCAATCTCACGTGAGGGATCTGCCTCAGCCTGTAACGTCAACGCCTCGATACGCTCAATATGCCCGATCAACAGCATCTGAAGCGCCTGCCCTTCTGCCTGGCGGGCCTGTTCAAGCCCGGCAAGCGCCTCTTCAAGCACCTGCCCGATCACCGCATCAAGGTCTGCACGGGTCTGTGGTGTGTCGATCGTTTCAGGCGTTTCCAGCACCCCACGCAGTGCCAGCAGGCCATCGGCGCTGGGGGCTGCAATGCCAAACTGCTCCTGAAGGCGCATGGCAAGCCCGGCAATATCCTTCAAAAAGGCTTCATTGACCACCGGTTGAGGCGTGGTCCCGGCCGGGCGGGAAATGGTCAGATTTGCCTGAAAGCTGCCCCGCGTAAAACGCTTCTGGATCAAGGGACGAATCGATGGCTCCAGTCTTTCAAAGCCTGGCGGCAAGCGCAGCCTGACCTCGGATGTTTTGCCATTTACCGATTTGAGCTCCCACGCAATGGCATAACCGTCATGGTCAACTGCCGCGCGCGAAAATCCGGTCATGCTTTGCAGCTTCATGTCATTTTCTTTCTCAGCCCGATCTGGAAAACAGTTTTTGAGTGTCCGGGCTGACCTGGCCAGTCTATGGATCTGAAGGCGTTTCTGGCGCAGCTTCTGGCGCGGCCACAGCAGGCTCTTTTTCTGCCTTTGCAGCTTCTGCCGCCTGTTTGCGCTGCCATGCCCGATAGCGGGCGACATTTTCATTATGCTCCTTCAGCGTCGTTGCAAAGGCGTGTCCGCCCGTGCCGTCAGCCACGAAATACAGGTCTTCCGTACGCGAAGGATTGGCAACCGCCTCAAGGGCTGCCCGGCCCGGATTTGCAATCGGCCCCGGCGGCAGGCCATTGATTGTATAGGTGTTGTAGGGCGTCGCCTTTTCAATATCCGACTGATAGATCGGGCGATCGGCTGGCTTGCCCTCGCCGCCGAACAGGCCATAAATGATGGTCGGGTCCGATTGCAGGCGCATTCCCTTGCGCAGCCGGTTCAAAAACACACCGGCAATGCGTGAACGCTCATCGCCGCGTGATGTTTCCTTCTCAACGATCGAGGCAAGTGTCACAAACTCGTTTTCATCAGCCAGAGGCAGATCTGAGACGCGCCGCTTCCAGATTTCTTCAACAAGCGCTTTCTGGGCAGCCGTGAGCTTGGCAATCATCTGCTGGCGGGTCGCGCCGCGGGTAAAGCGCAGCGTATCTGTTGCAATGCTGCCCTCCGGCGGCAATTCCGCAGGCATCTCCCCTTCCAGCGCCTCATGGCTGGCGATGCGCTGAAAAGCCTGATGAACGGTCAGCCCTTCGGGGATCGTCACTGCATAGGTAACTGACTTGCCGCTTTTAAGCAGGTCCATAATGTCACGCATCGAGGCATGAGGCTTGATTTCATATTCACCGGCCTTGAGCGCCTGATCATTCTTATAGGCGCGCACCCCCAACCGGAAGATGCGGGCATCGCTGATCAGCCCGCGGCGCTCAAGCTGCTCGGCAATCTGTGCCACTCCCGTATTGGGTTTGACGAGGAATGTATCGCCAGCAGCAGAAGGACCGGCCTCAATAAAGGTCTTTTTGCCAAAATAAACAGCAAGCCCGGCGCCAATCATCACCATCAGCACAAGCGAGATCATGAAATTGAGAAAAACAATGATCTGGCTACGGGATTTGCGTGAGCGTCTGGCTGGAGGCGGCGTACCTTTTTCCGGCCGCAAGGCTTCATTTGCGGTTTTTGGAACGATCGGCCCGCCCTGTGGTCTGGCATCCTGGCCAAATTCGTTGTTTTCGGAAGTGGTGTTCATAGCGCCCCGGTCTGAAGTCATATGATTCCTCTCCGACACAGTAGGAGCGAATATGGCAAAATTCGCGATATTCGACAGTGCTGGGTGCCTGGAGCATTTCCTGTTTTCACGAAAACAAGAAATCTCCTAACCGCTCATCAGCCATTAAAACGCTGGAAAATCAATGAAGCGTTGGTGCCGCCAAAGCCGAAAGAGTTGGACAGCGCCACATCGATCTGGCGTTTACGCGGCGTGTTGGGCACCAGATCAATAGGTGTTTCGCGTTCAGGATTATCCAGATTGATCGTTGCCGGTGCGATATTGTCGCGAATGGCAAGAACAGAAAAAATGGCTTCCGCAGCTCCTGCCGCGCCCAGCAGATGGCCGATCGATGACTTTGTGGAGGACATGGAAACTTTTGATGCAGCCTCCCCGAGCAGACGCTCGACCGCGCCAAGCTCAATCGTATCAGCCATGGTCGAGGTACCGTGTGCATTGATATAGTCAATGTCAGCGGGCGCAAGATTGGCACGCTTGAGTGCCGCTTTCATGCAGCGAAGCGCACCATCACCATCCTCGGTGGGGGCTGTAATGTGATAGGCGTCACCCGTCAGGCCATAGCCGGTGATTTCTGCATAAATATGGGCGCCACGTGCTTTGGCATGTTCCAGCTCTTCCAAGACGATAACGCCAGCCCCTTCCCCCATGACGAAACCATCGCGATCGCGATCATAAGGGCGCGAGGCCTTTTCAGGCGTGTCGTTGCGTGTGGTTGAAAGCGCACGGCAGGCAGCAAAACCAGCAAGCGAAAGCCGCGTTATCGGGGCTTCTGCACCACCTGCCAGCATCACATCGGCATCCCCCAGCATGATCAGCCTTGCCGCATCACCAATAGCGTGCGCGCCGGTTGAACATGCGGTTGCAACAGCATGATTTGGACCTTTAAGGCCATAACGGATGGAGACCTGGCCGGAAATCAGATTGATGATCTGGCCGGGAATGAAAAAGGGACTGATACGGCGCGGTCCGCGCTCGTTTAACAGGAGGGCATTTTCAGCAATGCCATCAACACCACCAATACCAGAGCCGATCATCACGCCCGTGGCGCAACGCTCGTCTTCTGTTTTTGGCATATAACCTGAATCTTCAAGCGCCTCATCGGCAGCAGCAATCCCGTAAAGGATGAAATCGCCGATCTTGCGCAATTCCTTGGTTTCAAGAACCGATTCCGGATTAAAGCTTCCGTTGGTTCCGTCGCCACGGGGAATGATGTGGGCAATCTTTGACGCAAGATCGTCCACTTCAAATTCAGTCACACGGCGCGCTGCACTACGACCGGACAGAAGCTGTTTCCATCCATGCTCGTAACCCATACCGAAGGGTGAAAGCAGGCCAAGACCTGTAACGACAACGCGCCGCATGTCTAAAAATCAGTATCCGCCTGAAAGATCAGGCAGAGGCCTTGTCGATGAACTTGACGGCATCGCCGACAGTCAGAATTGTCTCGGCAGCGTCGTCAGGAATTTCCACGCTGAACTCTTCTTCAAAGGCCATCACGAGTTCGACCGTGTCGAGGCTGTCAGCGCCCAGATCGTCGATAAAGCTGGCCTGCTCGGTCACCTTGTCGGCGTCGACGCCGAGATGCTCGATAACGATCTTCTTAACGCGCTCTGCGGTGTCACTCATTTGGGCATCCTCGTCTTCAGTTTGCTTGGTCTTCGTTAGCGGTCGTTGTGCCGCTAATCAAGTTGAAAAGATAGTCCTGTCGGAAACGCTGCAAAATACAGGATCTTCGACAAATCTCATAAGATTGGGGGTCGCATTACATGATGTTGCGCCCATATCCAAGGCAAAAAGCCTGCTGTCCTCAGGAGTTCCCCCTTCAGATCATCGCCATGCCACCATTCACATGAATGGTCTGGCCTGTAATATAGGATGCCTCATCCGAAGCAAGATAGACAACAGCAGCCGCAATTTCATCGCCCGTCCCCATGCGCCGGGCCGGAATGGCCGACATGATGGCATCCTTTTGCTTGTCATTGAGCTTATCGGTCATTGCTGATTCGATAAAGCCGGGGGCAACGCAATTGACCGTAATATTGCGGGTGGCGATTTCCTGCGCCAGAGACTTGGAAAAGCCGATAAGACCCGCCTTTGAAGCACAATAATTGGCTTGTCCTGGATTGCCGGTAACGCCCACAACCGAACTGATATTGATGATGCGGCCATGGCGACGGCGCATCATCGGATGTGTCAATTCGCGGGTCAGCCGGAAAACAGCCGACAGATTGACGTTGATAACCTCATCCCAGTCTGCATCGCTCATGCGCACAAACAATCCGTCGCGGGTGATCCCGGCATTGTTGATTAAAATATCCACGCCTTCCAGCTCGGATTCGGCTTTCTGGCCAAGCGCCTTGACCTCGGCTGCATCGCCCAGATTGGCCGGAAACAGTTTGACCCTGTCACCCAGTTCTGTCGCCAGCGTCTCCAGTTTTTCAACGCGCGTACCGTGCAGGCCAACCACAGCGCCCTGCTTGTGCAAAAGGCGGGCAATCGCCTCGCCAATGCCGCCGGTAGCCCCCGTGACCAATGCCTTGCGACCCGTCAGATCAAACATTCATGTCTCCTTCGACGCTGCCCAACAGCCTGTCCAACCCTATTTACAAAGCGGCAAGCGCTGCATCCACATCGGCTGGTGTTCCAATGGAACTGACAGCGATATCGCGATTTATACGCCGTGCAAGCCCGCAAAGCACCTTTCCAGCGCCAATTTCATACAATGAGGTGATGCCGTTGGCCCCAAACCATTCGACAGTCTCGCGCCAGCGCACCTGACCCGTCACCTGTTCAACCAGACGCTGCGCAATCAGATCAGGATCGCTCGTCGGCTCCACCGAGACGTTTGACACGACAGGAACAGAGGGAACATGGCGCTGCACATCCGCCAGCGCCTCACGCATGATTTCAGCCGCCGGAGCCATCAGCGCGCTATGAAAAGGGGCCGAGACCTGCAACATCAAGGCGCGTTTTGCCCCTTTTTCCGTACACAATGCAGCGGCGCGCTCAATTGCTGCCTTGCTGCCTGAAATAACAAGCTGGCCGCCGCCATTATCATTGGCGATCTGGCAGACTTCTTCGCCTTGCACGGCTTCCAGACAGGCCGATTCGACATCCTGTTGCGCCAGCCCGATAATGGCCGCCATTGCGCCTTCACCGGGCGCCACGGCCGCCTGCATGGCATTGCCGCGAATGCGCAACAGCCGTGCAGCATCCCCGACAGACACAAAACCTGCCGCTGCCAGCGCCGAATATTCGCCCAGCGAATGACCGGCCACATAGGCCACCTTGTCTTTCAGTAAAAACCCGCGCGATTCCAGGGCGCGCATCGCAGCCAGCGAGACCGCCATCAGCGCCGGTTGCGCATTGGCCGTCAATATCAGTTTGTCGTCTGGCCCTTCAAAAATCAGCGTGGAAAGCTTTTCGCCCAGCGCCTCATCGACTTCCTCAAACACCTGACGCGCCTGTGGAAAGGCTTGCGCCAGGTCTTTGCCCATGCCCGCAGATTGACTGCCCTGCCCCGGAAAGGTGAATGCGATGGTCATAATCGGCCCCGATCTTGAACTTTCGCCTTGCGTGTCGCGCATTGTGGTCAGCCAAGTCAAGCCCGCCTGACAGCTACGACCTTATTACAGCGATTTAGACAAAGATCACAAATCGTTAAAGCGCAACATCATTGTTTCGCGCCTTTTCCCTAATTTCATCCCACCCCATACTCTACATGACATATTTATGACAGTTGCGTGACAGGTGACCACGCAAAGGGGAAGTAAATTTGGGCAACAGCAAAACCAGTTTGGGCAATCAATCCTTGCAAGACATTGAAACCGCTTGTGTGAATAAGCGTCAGACATTTGACGCCGCCTTGCGCCATGCGGGCCTGACAGTGCTGGCCTCAGCCATGCTGGTCTTTGCCATTGAATGGGTTTTTCGTGGAGACCTTGGCAGTACGGTTGCCTTTTTCATGCAGACCAACAAGCCCGGCTGGACGACAATTTTAGTGTTTGCACTGGTGTTATACGGGCTTGATGCGATTGCCGGGCGCAACTGGCTGGGGATGCTGATTGTTGCCCCTGTAACGCTGGCCCTTGCCTTTATTGGCTACCAAAAATCGCTTTATCTCGGCGACCCGCTGTTTCCGACCGATATTCTTTTTGCCCGCCAGATTTTTGAACTTCTGCCGCTTCTCATCGGCGAGCGCCCATGGGCTGGCATGGCTCTGGCAATAGCGCCGGTTCTGGCAATGGCAGCCCTGTTTTATATTTGGCGCTTCATTCGCCTTCATGTGCCGCGCATAGGCTATAAAGGGCGCATCATCCGCCTGATCCTTGTCCTGCCAATGCTGGCCTTCTTTGCCTCACTCATGGATTACGGGACATTTTCCTGGACCCGCGACCGGCTTCAAATTATTCCGATGATGTGGGATCAAAAGGAAAACTACGCCTCAAATGGCTTTACGCTGGCCTTTGCGCTCAATGTGCCGATGGCCCATGTTTCCGCACCAAACGGCTATTCAGCCAAAGCAATCGAATCCATCGCAAGGCCGGAAGTAAACACAGCCCTGCCCGATGATTATCCCGACATCATCATGGTGATGAGCGAATCATTTTGGGATGCGGGCAAGCTGCCGGGGATCACCATCACCCCTGATCCGATTTCTTCCACACGAAGATTGCAATCGGGTGAAGTGTTTTCGCCTGAATTCGGTGGCATGACTGCAAATGTCGAGTTTGAAGCGCTGACCGGCTTTTCCAATGCTTTTTTGCCTGCAGGCAGCATTCCCTATCAGCAATATATCAGAAAACCACTTCCGTCCCTGGCGTCATTTCTGGGCTCGCAAGGCTATCAGACGCTGGCCCTTCACCCCGGCACGGACTGGTTCTGGAACCGCAACAACGCCTATAAAGCGCTCGGCTTTGACGAGTTTCGCTTTGACAAGACCATGGCGCACACGCAAAAACGCGGGAAACTGGTTTCCGATACGGCAATGACCGACGAAATCATCAGCACCGCTGACATTGCAAAAAATCCATTATTTTTATTTGCCGTCAGCCTGCAAAATCACGGGCCTTACGAGGCCAACCGCTATGGCGATGCCGCCTTTGACGTTCAGGCACATAATCATAACGCAATCAGCGACCGGGCACGTGCCTCACTGGCCAGCTATGCGCAAGGAGCAGCCGATGCGGATCACGAATTGCAACGCCTGATTGACTGGGCGCAAAAGCGTGAACGGCCAACCATCATTGCGTTTTTTGGCGACCATCTGCCGCCGCTGGGGCCAACCTATGTTGAGACAGGTTTTTTAAAAACCAATGTCGCCCCCCGCAAGGACACACCACAAAACATGCTCCAGAACCGCTCCACACCGCTGGTAATCTGGTCGAACCGTTCTGGCAGTGCCGATGATATGGACGCGCTCAGTCCGGCCTTTCTGCCGCTGCATGTGCTCAAGCTGGCCGGGATCAGTCACCCCTATTACACCGGCTTTCTTGGCGATCTTTACCGGCATTATCATGTCGTGGAGCGCTCGCTGCTGCTTTCCGACACACAGGAAGCGACAACAGACTGGGCGCAGGCCAAACACATTGCCCCCCCGATCCGCAATTTTCATCATCTTCAATATGACATGATGTTTGGCAAGCAATATGCTGCGCCCGTCTTCTTTCCAGAGACAGTGGGCGACAGGATCGCTTCTGCAAATTAGGCAAAGCTGCAAGGAATAACAGGCGCAAGACTTGACATTACGGGCACAACGAGTATGTGTCGCCCCAAGTTTCCGCTTCCGGGCGCCGCCCCGTATCGTTGCGGCATAACCCCAGGATAATAAACGGACGAGCATCATGGCAAAAGCCGCGAATATCAAGATCAAGCTTCTTTCGACCGCCGACACCGGTTTCTTTTATGTGACCAGCAAGAACAGCCGCACCAAGACGGACAAGCTGTCCTTCCGCAAATATGATCCGGTTGTGAAGAAGCATGTCGAATTCAAGGAAACGAAGATCAAGTAATTTTTTTTACTTTCTTCAGACATTTAAAATGCCGCCTTTTAGGCGGCATTTTTGTTTTACGCGGCCATGCCCACAACCTTGTTGCGGCCGCTTTTCTTGGCTTCATAAAGCGCCATGTCGGCCCGCTTCAACAATGATTTTGCATCATCACCAGGCCCGCAAATGGAAGAGATTCCGATGCTGGTAGTCAGTTTGACCTCGCACCCTTGCCTGCCGATCAGAAATGGCGTCTGAGCCGTTTCCATTCTGATCCGCTCCGCCACTTTCTCCGCCACATGGCCTTCGGTATCGGGCATGATCACCACAAATTCCTCGCCACCGAAACGGCAGATCAGATCAATGGCGCGGATATTCTGACGCAGACGATGTGCAAATTCGCGTAACACATCATCTCCCCCGTCATGGCCGAATTCATCATTGATTGATTTGAACCGGTCAAGATCGATCATCATCATGGACAAGGGGCGCTGGCGCGCTGCTGCGCGCTCAAACAGCGTTTGCAGATGATTGTCCAGATAGCGCCGGTTATGCAGCCCGGTCAGCGCATCTGTGATTGCCATTTCAACCGATTGAGAAACGCTGGCGCGCAGATAATCATTGTAACGCTTGCGGCGGATTTGCGTAACAATCCGTGCTGTCAACTCGCTCGGCTCAATCGGCCGGACCAGAAAGTCATTCACGCCAAGCTCAAGCGCACGCAATGTTTGTGGGTCGTCTTCCTGCTCGGCAAGCAAAATGATCGGCAAGAAGCGTGTGCGGTCCAGAGAGCGCAATTGTGAACAAAGCCGCAGCGGATCGACATCAGGCAGTCTGGCTGAGACGATCACACATTCATATCCATCCTTGGCAGCTTTGAACAAACCCGTATTCGGATCTGTCACCAGATCAGGCTCGATGCCAGCTTTCAAATTGGTGCGGATCTTGTTTAAAACCGTCTCATCCGTATCAATCAGCAGAATTTTTGCAGGCGCCTGCACATGACCATGGCCCAAGAAATCTTCAAGATTGATATTGGCGGCAGTGGCCGTGCGAAGCCTCAACTCATCCGTGAGCATTTTCAGGCGCACAAGACTTTTAACCCGGGTCATGAGTTGCAAATCATTGACTGGCTTGGTGAGAAAATCATCCGCACCTGCTTCCAGCCCGCGAATGCGGTCTTCCACCTCGCCCAATGCCGTAATCATGATGACCGGCAGATGGGCGGTGGCCGGGTCGCGTTTGAGTCGGCGACACACCTCAAACCCGTCCATTTGGGGCATCATGACATCAAGCAAGACCACATCAACCTTGCTTGTTTCGCAAATCTCCAGAGCTTCTGCGCCTGATGAAGCCGTTACCACTTCAAAATATTCGGCCAAAAGGCGGGCCTCAAGCAAACGCACATTTGCCGGAATGTCATCAACAACGAGAATGCGCGCAGTCATGCATCCCCCAGATAAGATTTTATGGTCTCGATAAAGCGCGGTACAGAAATCGGCTTGGAAATATAGGCCTCACATCCACCTTGACGGATGCGCTCCTCATCCCCCTTCATGGCAAAAGCGGTCACAGCAATCACCGGTATGGTGTGAAGCTCATCGTCCTGCTTCAGCCATTTGGTGACTTCCAGACCAGAAACTTCCGGCAGTTGAATATCCATAAGGATCAGGTCGGGTCTATGTGTGCGGGCAAGGTCCAGCGCTTCCAGACCATTGCGTGTGCGCACGGTCTCATATCCGCTGGCCTCGATAAGGTCGCGAAAGAGCTTCATATTCAGCTCATTGTCTTCGACGATCATTACTTTTTTCGGCATTGACTTCCCGCCTCGCCATTCAGCCCGAACGAGGCTGATCCCTTTGATCCAGCCCCACCCATTCAGCCTGCCTGAAGCACGATGATTTTGTCTTGAAACACCATCATGCTCCAGATTTTGCTTATACAGCCTAGCGCAAGATCATTGATGAAACGGAAATCTGTCGGCGCAAATTGCATATGATTGGAGTTGCTGTTGACTGGCATCTTACAAAACTTGCCGTATAGCACAATTGACATACCCTGCGGCTATGATTCGACCATATATGAAGATGGACAATAAAGGGCCTGCAGTGAAAAGTGGTAAGATAGAGCGCGAACAGGCGCAGGCGCTGGCTATCGAAGCCCTTGGCTTCATCGCAACCGACCCCGAACTTTTGCCACGTTTCCTTGCCATCACCGGCATTGAAGCCAGTTCTATTCGCCACGCTGCCCGTGAACCCGGTTTTCTGGCCGGCGTTCTACAGTTTGTTCTGGCGCATGAACCCACCCTGATCCGCTTTTGCGAAGCGTCAGACATTCCTCCCGCAGCCGTTGGGCAAAGCTTGCGCCATCTGCCGTCAGGCGACACCTTTTATGAAAGTTCAATATGAGTATAGACCCCGAAACCCTTCGTCAGATCGAGACATTGTCTGCTGACGACAGACCGCTGCTTATTCTGGACGTGGATGATGTTTTGCTGGAATTCATCCGGCCATTTCCACAATTTCTGAAACAGCGGGGTCTGCATCTGACCATGGCCTCATTCCGGTTGACGGGCAATATTGCCGAGGTCACCACGGGTCGGCTGGTGGAGCAGCCTGAGGTTACCGCCCTGCTCGATGATTTCTTTACCGACCAGGCCGACTGGCAAAGCATCACCGATGGCGCGCCCGAAGCACTGGCCAGCTTTGAAGATCGCGCCGAGATTGTTTTGTTGACAGCCATGCCGCACAGGCACCGCCAAACCCGGCGCGCCCATCTTGAGGCGCTTGGCCTGCCCTATCCGTTGCTCACCACTGAAATGGCAAAAGGCCCGGCTGTCGCCCGGCTACGCGGCCCCGGCAAGCGGCCGGTTGCCTTTGTCGATGACCAGCCGCCAAATCTGATCTCGGCGCGCGAGGCGGTCGAGGACGCCAGCCTGTTTCACCTGATGGCGGATAACAGCCTGCGTGAATTTTTACCGCCCTTGCCAACCGATATTATCGAAGTGGAAAACTGGCATGACGCCACACCCAAAATTGCCAAAGCGCTCGGTTTTTAAAACATGCCGCCTGAAGATGGAAACCAGCTTTAAAGCGTGTCGCAATCTTTCAGATCTACGCGACCCGCTTTAAGCCTTTGTTTTTACGCAATTCCGGACGCAAAACCGCTTCACACTTTTACTGGAATTGCTCCAGCGGGTGTTGCGCATAAAACTCCAGCACCCGCTGCTTGAATGTCTTGTCGCCAACGCTGAGCATATGGTCCCGGCCTTCAATGGCAAAAGCGGTTGCATTGGGCATCAAGTCCGCCAGTTCTTCCGGCGCCCCGCCAATATCGTCCTTGGTGCCAACCGCCACCAATGTCGGCTGGATAATGCGCGATATGTCTTCTTGCGTCAGGTTCTGGCGTGACGTGGAGATGCAGACAGCCAGCGCCCGCCGATCACTGCGGGTCTGATCGGCAAAGGTCCGAAAACTGCGCCCGCGCCTATCGGTAATGGTAGCCGGATCATCGGCCAGCAAGGCGGATGCAATCGGGTCCCAGTCGCCAACACCATCAACCATGCCAATACCCAGCCCGCCAAACACCAGCGTGGCAACTTTTTGCGGATCTGAAAGCGCCAGAAAAGCCGAAATACGCGCACCCATCGAATATCCCATGACATGGGCTTTGGCGATGCCCAGATGATCCAGCAGGGCGACAGCATCCCTGGCCATCACCGAAGGTGTATAATCAGCCTCTTCATAGCTCTTGGCCGAACTCCCATGACCGCGATTGTCTAGCGCAATGACCCGATAGCCTGCATCATTGAGGGTCTTGAACCAGCCCGGCGACACCCAGTTCACATAATGGCTGGAAGCAAATCCGTGAATCAGCAGAACCGGATCCCCCTTGCCCTGCACCGGCTGCCGGTCCAGAAAAGCCAGATCAAACCCCTGATGCGTAAAAAACTGCATGTTGCTTTCCACTCTGTTTTGCTGTCACCGACCGCTTATCTGGGGATGGGTGATTTGATCGCCAACCGCCACGCCAGTTTTTTTAGCTGTTCCTGCCTTCAGTTCAAGCACATAGCGGACCGCTTCAGGCGGGGCAATCGGAGCCAGCGAATAGGGCTCCCCGGCAAGGATTGAAACAAGGCGCCCGTCTTCGCTGATAAACAGCAGGTCAAGCGGCATAGGCGTATTTTTCATCCAGAACGCCACGTCCTGTGTTTTTTCATAGATAAACAGCATTCCCCGCTCATCAGGCATGGAGTGCCGATACATCAATCCGGCAGATCGCTCAGCCGCATTCTTGGCAATTTCAATCGTAAAGCTGCGTGGTCCTGATTGTGTCGAAATCACCAGTGGTGAAGGATCAACCGGCAACAGCATCGGTTGCGGGGTGGCAGTCTGATCGGCCTCGGCAAACCCCGGCGCCGGAGCCATAGTGGTAAACAGTGCAAACGCAGCCAGCGCCGCCACCAATTTCAGCCAGCCCGATTTCATATATATTTTGCCTCAATGGTTCTCAGCGCTAGATGTAGAGCCTCATCTGCCTAGCAGACAAGACAGTCCATGAACGCCAGGTCATGATTGTTTTCAATGGGAGACAGGCAATGTTCCCATATCGGGGTGGATTTCAGCAGCCATCAGGCCCTTTTCCCCACGCCCGAAACGCACCAGAACCACCTGGCCCGGCCGCAATTCCGCCACGCCAAAGCGACGCAGCGTTTCCATATGGATAAAAATATCTTCCGTGCCTTCGCCACGCGAGAGAAAGCCGAAACCCTTGGTTCTGTTGAACCATTTGACCAAGGCACGCTCAAGACCGCTTTCAGCCACAACCGTGACATGGGTGCGCTCGGCAGGCAGTTCTGTAGGATGAACAGCCGTTGACATATCCATCGACAGCACTTTGAAAGCCTGCAAGCCACGCTCGCCTTGTTTCACCAGGCAGGCTACCCGTGCGCCTTCCTGTGCAGTTTGGAAACCATCGCGCCGCAGACAGGTGACATGCAAAAGAATATCGCCAAGCTGTGTTTCATCGGGCAGAATAAATCCATACCCCTTGGCCACATCAAACCACTTGATCGCCCCTGACACCTCTGTCAGATCAAGGCTTTCCTCCTGTTCGTCGCCTAAAGGCTGTTCCTTGTCGGACAATCTATCCCTTTGACCTGAACGCTGTCCCATGAGAGAGGCCTTTTCGCCCATAGAACGCCCCCTATCATTTGCACATGAGTGATTCTTCAACTTGAAGGATAACATTGCCGCTTCACAGTTGCGCAAGAGGCGAGTTGCCTTTTGCACGTGTCAATTGAATGCAGCATCCGCCTTATGCGCCTGTATCACAGTTGCCGTCTCAATCACGCGGCCCTATGTTGCAGCCCCAATCAGGAGTTTTTTTAATGCGCTATCTGCACACCATGATCCGCATCACCGATGTTGACGCTTCACTTGAGTTCTTCTGCACCAAGCTGGGAATGAAGGAAGTGCGGCGTATCGAAAATGAAAAGGGACGCTTTACCCTGATTTTTCTTGCTGCCAGTCACGATGAAAATCAGGGACGCAATGAAAGCGCCCCCTTGCTTGAACTGACCTATAACTGGGATCCCGAGCCCTATCCCGGCGGACGCAATTTCGGCCATCTGGCCTATGAGGTTGATGATATTTACCAGACTTGTCAGGACCTTATGGACAAGGGTGTAACCATCAACCGGCCGCCGCGCGATGGCTATATGGCCTTTATCAAATCTCCCGACGGGATTTCCATTGAGCTGTTGCAAAAAGGTGCTGCCAGGGAAGAGGCCGAACCATGGGCTTCCATGCCCAATTCCGGTAGCTGGTAAGAAAAAAGCCGCCCTGACCCTAGGTTGTGGTGACGATTTAAGGTTTTGGGATTCCCATCCGGTTGCAAATCAGATTCAACGCTGATTTTGGGAGATCGGCGATGGACTGTGACGCACTTCGGGACGACCAGTGGGAACGGATCAAGAGCTTGGTGCCGGGCGGCACCAAAGGCAAACGCGGCCCGCGCACCGACAATCGCAAGTTCCTCGACGCACTGTTGTGGATGGCTCGATCTGGTGGGCGTTGGCGCGACCTGCCGGAGCGACTGGGCAATTATCACTCGGTGAAGCGACGCTACTATCGCTGGATCGAGATGGGCGTACTGGACGACATGCTAGAAACGCTGGCCCGC